>JALTGF010000066.1 GCA_027077325.1 archaeon | reverse complement strand
AGCGTTCAATCTACGGTCAATGCTGTAAAAATCAACAAGGATGGAAAGTTAAGGGTGTTTAACCAGACCACAGAGGACATAACAATAAAGTACCTTGCAGAGCAAATAAAAGATGCGGCATCCAGCGTTCTTGACAATACAATTGAAATAAAACATATTGAAAACCCAAGAAAAGAAAGTGAGGACAAAGAATATCACTTTGACAGGGAAGAATTTATGAAACTACTTGGGAATCAGAAATATGACATGAAATCTGCGGTTCCAGTTGTTGTTGAAAAACTTAACAAACACAAGGAAACCATTGAAAAGTATAAGGAAAGATTCCTAAAATGAGCAAGATACTCATAACAGGTGGAGCAGGGTACATAGGAAGCCTTGCAGCAAGAAAATTTCTAGAGGATGGCTATGAAGTCAGAGTGCTTGATAACTTTTTGTATGGTTCCAGAGACAATTTAGAGCAAATAAGGGATGACATTGAAATTTTTGAAGGCGACATAAGAAACATAGAAGACACTAAGAAAGCAGTGGAAGGAGTTGACAAAGTGCTCCACCTTGCGGCTATTTCTTCAATACCGCTTTGCTCAAAAGACCCAGATTTAGCAATAGACACGAACATAAAGGGAACAAAGAATGTTTTAGAGGCATGTCTTGACAAGAACATTGAAAAGATACTTTATGCAAACGGCGCAGCAGGAATATACGGAAAGATTGTGGAAACCCCCGTAACAGAGAAACATCCAGCAAAACCAGTCAGTTCTTATGGAGTTACCAAATACGGCGGTGAACTTTTTATGAGTGCATATTACGAGACACATGGACTTCCGACAATAACTTTTAGGCAATCTAATGTATACGGCCCATCTCCGGGAATGAAAATAAACTCAGTAATTCAGATTTTTGTAAACAAGTGCCTTAAAAATGAAAAGATTGAAATTTTTGGCTCTGGAAACCAGATCAGAAACTTTATTTTCATTGAGGACTTAATAGATGCATACAAAAAAGCATTGGAAAGTAATGTAAAAGGTGAGGTTTTCAATGTTGGCGGATTTGAGAACATAAGCATCAATGACCTTGCAGAATTGATAGTAAAAGTTACGGGTTCAAACACCGAGATTTCCCATAAGGAGATGAACAGAGAGGAAATAGAGAATCTTGGATTTAAACTGTCATTTGAAAAAGCAGAAAAGATGTTTGGGTTCAAGCCAAAACACAGCCTTGAAGAAGGAATTAGAAAACTGGTCGAGTATATGAAAAATGGATAAAATATTAATCACAGGAGGAGCAGGGTTTATTGGCACGAACTTAGTCAATCACCTCCTGGGGAAGTATGAGATTAGGGTTTTAGACTTATTTCCAGAAAATAATGAGGAGTACTTCAGAAAGCTTGGCGTTGAAATTCTAAAAGGGGATATAAGAGATGAAAAAACTGCTAGAGAGGCCGTAAAGGGCTGTAAGTATGTTGTTCATTTAGCAGCCCAAACAGATGTAATAAAATCAGTTGAAGATCCAAAGTTTGATTTTGAAAACAACGCGTGGGGAACATTAAATATGTTAAATGCTTCGAAAGAAAACTCAATTGAAAAGTTTGTATTTGCATCTTCTTCGGCAGCTCTTGGAGAGAAAGAGCCACCTATAAGGGAAGACATGGTTCCTAAACCAATTTCTCCATATGGAGCAAGCAAGTTGGCGGGGGAGGGCTATTGCTCAACATTTTATGGAAGCTACGGCCTTAAGACAGTTGTCCTCAGATTTGCAAATGTCTACGGGATACACTCAACACACAAAACAAGCGTAATTGCAAAATTTATTAGGAGAATTTTAGAAGGAAAAGAGTTAGTAGTGTATGGGGATGGAACACAGACAAGAGATTACATTAATGTAAAGGACATTTGCTCTGCAATTGAACTATCTCTTGAAAAAAATGTTGGCGGAGAAACTTTTCAAATTGGAACTGGAAAAGAAACAAGCATACTTCAGTTGATAGACATCTTAAAAAGCGTTAGCGGAAAAGAGCTTAATATTAGGTATGAGCCCCCAAGAAAAGGGGAAATTTTGCGGAATTATGTTGATAACAGCAAGGCAAAGAGAGCATTGGGATTTAATCCTAACATAAACCTTGAACAAGGGGTTATGAAAACTTTTGAATGGTTTAAGAAGCAACAACTATAAGAATTTCTTAAGTATTTTCTTTACAAATTTTAAGTTAAGCCCCAGTTTCTTTTCAAGAGTTGAGAGTATCATCAGGTCTTCTGCTTCAAACCCTTTAAAGAATATGAGAAATATGAAATACAAAAATAGAAGAAGCACAACAAGAGGAACTAAAAAGATTATTGAATGCAATCCTAATTTTTCAACAACAGCATAAATTGACAAAACAGATAAAAGTGATGCAATTGCCGGCCCAATAAAGAAATGGTTGTACGGTTGGATTCGCATAAACTTGTAGACTTCAAATAATGTTAAGATGTTCCAGAAAGATATTGAAACAGCCGTTGAAATGGCGGCTCCAACTATGCCAAGCATAGGGATTAGTGTCCAGTTTAGTATTATGTCGACGCTTAAAACAACAATATTATTTGCAAGCAATGTTTTTGTTTTTCCAAGTGTCAGGAGAATTGCACCAGTTGGCCCAACAAAAGATGCGATGAAATAGCCAATTGAAAGTATTGAAAGCACTAGTGCACCTGCCACATACTGAGAGCCAAACATTATTTTTAGGATTAATTTAGAGAATATTGCCATCACTAAAAACATTGGAAAACTAACAGCAAACATCCATTTAGTTACAACCTTAAAAACATTTGCAAGCTCAGTTAACTTGTCTTGCGAAAAAAGCTCGGACGCTACTGGCATAAATATCATTTCAGTTGAAGAAAGCACGACCATTAAAAGCATTGCAGTTGGAAATGCTGCATTATAAATTCCAACTTGAGAAGGATTTAGAAAATAACCAAGCATTATTGTGTCGATTCTTCCAAGGATTGTCCACAAAATTGCAGCAAAAACAAGGGGCAAGGAAAATTTAATAAGCTCCTTTTTTGCAGATTTTGGCTTAATGGTAGAAGTTAAGAAGTTGAACAATCTTTTTTCAATATAGTAAATTGCAGCAAAAAAACTAATGAAAAAACCAGCCACATAGGCAAATGTTACCCCGAGTATTCCAAAACCAAAAAAGATTGCAACCAGAGTTAAAATAAATATTGAAGATTTTTGAATTAAGTCCTCAGCATAAACCTTATACTTCATTTTTTGGAATCCACGAATTACTGCAATTGACTGGGATGAGAGAACACTAAATACAATACCAATTGAGAATATCTTTAATATTGAGGTCAGCTCAGGAGTTTTAAAGAGAGTAGCTGCAATCCAATTTGATGAAAGAAAAACAGATATTGAAACAATAACACTAACAATAGTTGACATTTTATATCCGTCTAGAATGGTTCCCCTGACTTTTGAAAGATCAGATTTGCCTCGGTAAAACGAGACATATCGTGCAATTCCTTGGGGAAGTCCTGCTGCACTTATTGTTGCACCTATGCTTAAAACCGCGATACCAAGAGAAAGCAATCCATAATCAAAAGGCCCGAGAAGTCGTGCTACAAGCATTCTGTAAAGGTACGCGATACCCCTGCTAAATATAGAGCCTAAAAAAACAATTCCAGCACCTTTTGCAACTTTTTTTAACGCTTTTTCAGTATCCATAAGAATTAGAAATAAACATATCTTTTAATAGTTTACTTTGTAGACCTTTATTTGCCCACCAAAATTTTTGACCAACTTAAAGTGCGACAAACCAGCGCCATCAAATAGTTGTAATCTAGTAAGCATATTGTTTTCTAATTTAGGTGGCAAGAAGATTACAGTTTTATAATCAGGCAAGACATACAGCATAGCATTTATGGTATTATTTCCAGGTTCCGTTACCTGATAACCAGTATTATTTACAAAATAATAAATTTTACTTATTGGCCTGCTTTGATATCCCTGCCTGAACGAAGCAGAGATATTATTTGACTTTAAGTCAATAATAATACTTTGGCCTTTCCCAAGGGAATAAATGAGGAGCATTCCCTCGCCGGTTTGCTTTACATCGCTCAAAGGGATGGTTAGGTAGTTTTCCCCATAACCAGAAGCAAGAAAACTTATTGCCCCATATTTTCCAATTAGGTCTGAACTTGTAAAGAAATAGCTCACGTTATATTTTTTTAACATTTTAACTGCCAAGGATTCATTATCGGTAGTAAATGCAACTGCAAGATCATGAACATGCACATAGTTTTGGCTACCATCTGCTACAACTGGCCGTTCCCCAAGTGCAGTAACCGCATGTCCGGGATCCCACCAACTTGCCATTATGTCTGTTTTATTGGTCTGCGTTCGCATCCATTCAAATAAATTCAGCCAGTTTTGACCAATGGATGGCCCAGATTGTCTTGCAATTTGAACCGCAGTTTGGAAATAAGGCGGCCCTAGTGTGCTTGATTGAGCACTGGCGGGGATATTGGGAAGCATAAATAAAGTAAACAAAAGAAAAACTGCAATAGTTATTGCACTTAATGGCTTTTTTAAGTCAATCCTTGAGATTAGATCAGCAATAACAAGCCCTACAAACACAGAAAGTGGAACAACAAGCATTTCGATAAATCTGCCAGCAGTAATTGAAGAGTACAGTGTCGAGAGAAGCCAGAGCGTAAAGAACAACAGATGATACTTGAACTTTTCTAGTTTTTTCCAGAGGCCAAAGAACAAACTTATGGGGAATATTAAAGCAAATATCAATATTGTAATATGTATTCTCGCAATAATTTCGCGAGCACCAGGTGGGTTCATTTCAGCAACTGTCAAGAGCACATTTCTAATATTTCCAGTATCTGTTGATCTTTGAATGGCTTTAATGTGGATAAAGCCAGTAACAGAACGCATAATATTTGCAAAACCTGGACCAATTATAAAGGCAACCATAGAAAGGCCAATGACAAGGAAGATGAGAAGCACAGTATATTTTTTCCAATCCTCGATAATTGCTTTAAGAACACTCTCTTTTTTGTATGCTGAATAGGCGATTTTACCAATAAAATAGAAAAATGTTGCAGCAATGATTAAGAATGGTGCAAAAGAATAACCTTCAGGCCAAGTAGTTCCAAAAAATCCTAAGGAAAGCCCGGCAGCTCCAGCATACACAAATGATTTTCTATCCCAAGCACGGATAAACAAAAAGAAAGTTAACAATGTAAAAAATGCAATTGGAGCATCTGTATCCGCAAATCCTGCAACACTCCTCATCATAAATGGCGCTGAAAGAGAGTACATAAAAGATGCAGCAAGACCCGCAGAATCCCCAAAAAGTTGCTTGACTAGCAAGAACATTAAAAAAACAGCCAAAACGCCAAAGATAACTGGAGTGTAGCCATCCCATGACATTAAACTACTAGTTACAAATTGTCCAAAATATTTGTAAGAATAAGCGATAAAGTAAGGGTAGAACTCTTTCCTTGCAGCCTCTCCAAAAGGAGCATCGTGCAGACTATCCCAAGGGACCATTTTTCCATTAATACTCTTTAACTCAGTTCCAGGATACCCATGATCGAGTATTTCCTTTGCATGCCTATAATGCCAGTAAGGGTCCATAGCTGATAAATACGGACCATGCGAGGCAGGAAGCATCCTGAGATATGCAGATAAGATTAGGATAAGAATTAGAATTACATAAACCAGAAGTTTCTTATTCTCTGTAAATTTCCCTATTAGGGATGAGAGATCCAATGCGAAAGATTCTTTTTCTTCCATTCTCCTTCATAGATTAAGTTCAGGACTTAATAAAGATTACTTTTTGTTAATTCACGAAGGAATATGGTAGCATAAGCGCCTTTTTCCAAGCTAAAAACAAGTTTAAGGCCAGCAGGATTAATTTTGTAAGAATACACACGTATACTTGCGAGATATGGCCTCACCCCTCCTTTTACACTTGCTTCTGGGAAACTTTTTATCTTAAAGTCATCTTGGGTTATGCCATCCAGTTCCATTAAATATAGTTCATCTTTTGTTAGACTTGAGGAGTAGCCAACTAAATTCCCAAAACCACTCAGGTGGTCGCCCCTTTTAATTTTTTCAGAAAGAACTTTGTTAAATATATAGGACTGATAAGCATGTGTAAAAAATTTATAAGTTCCCTTAGAGAGCTGCTTAAATGCCCCTACAAAATCATGTGGATACTTTACAAGCCTATTTAAAACCGCGCGCTCGAATCTGAGATAGGCGGGATAGACTTTAAGCGCACCTTTGAAATCCCCCCAGTTTTCCAACAAAAAATTGCGCGCTTTTTTCCCATCTTCATTTTCGATTTCAATTGTGTCAGTTAAATAAATTTTTGTGGCATTCTCAAAATTCTGCTTCAATAATTCTTTTCCAACAAGATGGTTATTCAATCGCATGCCAAATCTTTGTAAACCAAAAAAATTTGGGAGACCCCCAATTTTGCTTAACTCCAGTTTTAGATTATCTAAAATTTCAATTGCTTCTTTTTTGTTTATGCTTATATCCCTAACAAGAATAGTAAACTGATTCCCAGTTAAGTCACCAATTCCTATTTTTTTAGACCCAAAAGAAAAATCTCCAATTTTGCAATCATTTAATCTTACCTTTGACAGAGTTTCCGGCTTTACTCTCCACGCCGAAATTCTTTGAGATGTGGTTGCAAGGTCGTCTTTTGTGCCAGCAGCAGAAAACCTTTTTCTTGAAACTCCACAGATACTTGCAATTTTCCTAAGCAATGTTGACTGGGTCCAGTTCTTTTTTACAAGCGTAAAATAAGTGTACTCACCAGTGCCTTCTGGGATTATGACATCAGGAGCAAGAGAAGAAACATTCCCATTTAAGTCAATTTCTTGGACTATAAAATCATCTGGGCCCTGCTTGATAATTCCCTTAATGCCATTTGTCTTGGTCGAAAAAGTTTCAATTCCAACTCTTTTATAAAAGTCCATTCTAACTTAGTAAGGGCAGGCTGCTTGTTAATTTGTCGATCACTTCTGATTTCTCAGGACCAATTCCAAGAACAGTTGTTGTTCCAGGAGGGATCTCCGTAAGCCCTGCGTCTTTTATTAGAACTGCAGGAAGCCCCATATTTTTTGCTTTTTCATAAAGTTTGATTAATTTTTCTTTGTTTTCAACTTCAAGGACAACCTTTTTTGCGCCTTCTCTCTCCCACGATTCTTTAACTTTTGGGTCTGCAATTTCCGAAGCGCCTAATGCAGCATGTGCAACTTGTACTGCAAGCTTTCCTCTGCTTAGATTCAAGTCCTTTCTGACCACTAAAACTTGTTTATATTCAAATTCCATGCGAATTTATTTATCTCTATGTTTTAATTATATTTCTATATGACAAGAGTTTTAGTCGGCGGAGTGTTTGACCTTTTTCACAAGGGACATGAACATTTCCTAAGAGAGGCAAAGAAACTTGGAGATGAATTAATTGT
Organism: archaeon; assembly: GCA_027077325.1. Classification (GTDB taxonomy): domain Archaea; phylum Undinarchaeota; class Undinarchaeia; order Undinarchaeales; family JALTGF01; genus JALTGF01. The sequence goes on along the minus strand of JALTGF010000066.1, from coordinate 4,639 downwards.
AGTTATAACTACAGATAAACACGCTAAAAAGAAAGGTATTCACGAAAACCAGAAAACACGTGCAAGAAAAGTTAGAGAAAGTGGGATTCCTGATAAGGTTATAATTGGGTATGAAGGAAAGAATTATATGAGAATTGTTAAAGAGGTAAAGCCAGATATAATTGCCCTTGGATATGATCAAAAATTGCCAGTTCCAAAGAGAGAGGTTGAAAAATTTGGAATAAAAGTAGTTAGGATTGAATCAAAAGTAGAAGGGATTAGCAGCACAATCCTTAGACGGCAAAGAAACATAAAGGTTATAGGAACCTCGCATATATCTCCTGAAAGCATATCAGAGATTAAAAAAACAATTGAAAGAGAAATGCCTGATTGTGTTGCCGTTGAACTTGATCCTGGGAGGTTTGAAGCCCTCCGGAGAGGTGAAACAATTAAACTTTCAGCAGCAAAGGAAATTGGATTTAAAAATTATATAATTGCAAAATTTTTGTCAGTACTCCAGAGATACCTTGGAAAGAAAACAGGTGTTATCCCTGGAGAAGAAATGCTAACGGCAGTCAATTCTGCAATAAAAGTAAAGGCAGATGTTGCGTTCATTGACCAAGATATAAGAATAACATTACAAAAACTTGGAAAAGTCCCATTATCTGAAAAATTTAGGATATTTTTGAGTTTGTTTAAGAAAATTAAGATTAAGTCGGAATCTTTTAATTTAAACGAGGTTCCAGATGAAGAACTTGTTGAGATACTTTTAAAAAGTGTTAAGGAAACCAGCCCAACCCTTTACAGAGTTTTGGTTGAAGAGAGAAATGATTATATGGCAAATGCACTGAAAAGTCTTTGCAGGAGATACGAAAAGATAGTTGCAGTTGTAGGGATGGGACATAAGAGAGAAATTTTAAAGAGATTAAAACTAAATCCTTAAGCTTTTGTTTGTCTTCTTTATGCTTTCTTCCTTGCTAGCAAGATTGAACATTGCACGAATTGCATCCACATTTTCTGGAACAACATCTGCTTCCTGGTGTATTGCCTGGAAGAAATAAAGCTCGTTGTCCTTTACACTTATAGAATCGCGCCAAATCATATTTTCATATAGGTCATATCTTGGTCTTCCAAAGTCACGCGCATATTCTATTATTTCAGCAGTTGAAGGGAAACCATCTGTAGAGTCTATTAATTTAATTCGGGGTGTGTTTTCAAAGATTTTAATAACATCTTCAGCAGTCGTGTTTTCTTTTAGTTCAGCCATAATTGAATGCAAATGCATTATCGTTGTTGGGACTTTTACTGCTGAAGTTACTATGTCAATATCAGGAAGAACAGTTTGAACATCTGGGCCATGGTGACTTGGGACCTTAACACTTGGGACAATTGCATTAATTGGTCCTTTCTTTGAATCTCCTGGATCCGCAGCGCGCCTAATTAAAACGACCCTTACTTTTCCAATTTTTAAATTAGAAGAAACTGCATACAAAGCCCTTGAAAGCCCAGTTGTATTGCAACTTACAACACGAACATAATTCTTCCCAACTGCTTTTTCGTAATTTGCTAAAGCATTAAAACTAACATCTGCAACCTCTGGCTTTTCTCCGCCCTGAAAAGTTGCCTTTACAGTATTTGGCAAGTAGTATTTCTCCTTGTTTCCTGCCCCAAATTTTGAAGGGGTGCAGTCAACAATGACGTCAACTTCTTTTATGAGGTCGTCAATTGTCCCAGAAATTTTAATGCCTGCCTCGCCAAACTTTTCTGCATTCTCAGGGATTGCAGCATATAAGTCAAAACCTTTATCAATTGCCATCTTTGCTTCCCAAGACGGCCTTGTCTTTGTGACCCCGATAACTTTCATGTCATCTTGCTTAGAAACAGCATCTGCTACTCTTTTTCCAATTGTTCCATACCCATTTATGCCTACTTTTATCATTTCTTTCCCCCACTAGTTTTGTTCATATATTTTTTAGCAGCACTTTTTAATGCTTCCAATGCAGGCAAGGGTTCTCCTGCTAAGTATAAAATGCACGCGCCTCCACCTGTGCTTATGTGAGTTATTTTATCTTCTAAACCAAGATTTGAAATTGCTGTTGCTATATGCCCACCCCCTACGACAGAGAAGGAGTTTGAATCAGCAATTGCCCTTACAATTTCATTTGTCCCCTTGCTAAATTCCTTTTCTTCAAATATGCCTGCCGGACCATTCGCAACAACAGTTCCAGCATTTTCGATTATGTACTTGTAACGGCCTATTGTTCCGGTGCCTATGTCTGCAACTCTGTATGGCTGTGGCAGTTCTGCCAAAGAAACCTCCAAGCGCTTTCCATACTTATCAAGTGCCAAGTCCATAGGGAGCTCAATTTTGGTGTTAAACTCTTTTATCAAAGTTTCAGCCCTTGAAACAAGCTGATTGAATTTTTCCAAGTATTCCAAACCACGAATTTCATACCCTTTTGCAACAAGAAATATATTTGCAACCAGCCCAGTTGTTAGAATTTTATCGGCTATTTTTCTAGTTAAAAATTGCTCAATAACACTAAGAGAATCCTTAACTTTTGCCCCACCTGCAACAAACACAACCGGTTTCTTTTTTGAGCTAATTACCTTGTCCAACATTTTTATTTCATTTTCAAGCACCCTGCCAGCCATGGCCGGCATAATCTCACAAAAGCCAACCAGTGACGGCTGAGACCTGTGTGCCGCTGCAAATGCATCATTAACAAAATAATCTGCAAGCGGTGCTAAATTCCTAACAAAATGAGTTGTTGATTGAACATCGGGTGGCCTGTTTAGAAGTTCCTCGCTTAGAAATCTAACATTATCTAATAATATAATGTCACCATCTTTCATGCTTTTTATCTTTTCTTTTGCCGTTGGGCCAATAATGTCTGGCACATAATTAACGGGGATGTTTAATACTTTTGAAAGTTTTTTTGCGTGTTTTTCAAGCGTTGTAAAGTCATACTCTGCCCCTGGGCGCCCTTGATGAGCGAGCACAATAACTTTTGCCCCTTTCTTTGAGAGCTCCTCAATAGTGGTGGAATGTTTTACAATCCTGCGATCATCCAGAAACTCACGTGTTTGCGGATCGATTGGGCTGTTCAAGTCAACTCTGACTAGGACAGTTTTTCCTTTAAAATTAAAGTTATCTAAAGTTAAGAAATTCAATTTTTCAGTCATTTAAATCCTCCTATCATGTCATCTAAAACCTTTGTTGGGTTTTCTGACTTTACAAAAGCACTTGCAAACATAACGCCATCAACGCCAAGTTCCAATGCTTTTTTAACATCTTCTCCATTTGAAATTCCAGCCCCACATAATACCTTAACATTTGGGTTCACCGCTTTCACTTTTTTGATTGATTCTGTAACAACTTCTGGCTTTGCTTTTGATACCGAAACCCCAGTACCAATTAGTTCAGGCGGCTCAATTGCAATATAATCTGGGCTAAATTGGGCATAACTTGCCCCCTCATCTGGGTCTTTAGTACATACTATGCTTTCCATTCCAAGCCGCCTTAGGATCCTAATGCCGTCTTCAATATCTTTGGGAGGTATCCTCTTTTCAGAGTGATTCAAGAAACTTCCAGTTGCTCCAGCCGCTTTTACTGATTCTGCAAGTGTTGAGCCAGTTCTTGCCCCCGGCTCAAACGGGTCTATATGCTGTGCAAATGTTTCAACAAGATCTGAAACCCTCACAATATCCACGGCTTGTGGAACTATTATAATCCTAATTCCACTATTTTCAGCCTGGGATGAGATAAGTTCTGCAAGACGTACTGCATTCTCACCTGTGGCTTCTTTGTATGCTTTAAAGTTAATTACGATCATTCCCACTCTCAAGAAGGATATATATCTTTAAGTTTAAAAAGGTTTAGAAAATTATAGGGTAAGCCACAAAAAGTTTTAAAAAGAAATGCTTTCAAATCCTTTTGCCACATAAACTTAAAGGGCAAAAGATATAAACCCGTACTAATATGATTTAGCTACTATGAAATGCACAAGTTGCGGAACAGAATTAGAAACTGCTAAAATAAAATCAGAGTTTAAATGCCCGTCATGTGGGGAAGCAATGATAGGGCGATGCGAGCGATGTAAAAAGCTTAGCAGAGAATATGTTTGTCCTAAATGTGGGTTTATAGGTCCATAAAATGGGAAAAGTTGTTATTATTTACTCAGTAAAACCAGAAAGTCCAGATGTAGATTTGGATGCAATTAAAGAAGAGATTAAAAAAATTGAGCACTTTGACACATTAGAAGTTAAGGACTTTATGTTTGGAATGAAACAGATACTTGCTACTTTTATTCTCCCAGAAAAGGGTGGAACGGAAGAGATTGAGAAAAAACTTGAGTCTATAAAGGGAGTTAGCAGCATTTCACAGGAAGCATTTACACTTGCTTAAGCATTTTCCCTCGGGCACAATTTATGCAAATGTCACCAACCATATGCTTCTCGCAAGTTGGCCGCCCACACATTTTACAAGTCCTAAATGCTGGGTTTCCACATATATAACAAAGTCCAATTAGGTTTGACATAAATTAATTTAAGTTAGCATTGTATATAATTAATTTGCGAGTGCCTCGCTTCGCTCGGCGGAAGTATAAGAAAATGCAGGGGTGGCGGAGTCTGGAAAACGTGCACGGTTCAGGTCGCG
>JALTGF010000065.1 GCA_027077325.1 archaeon | reverse complement strand
TTTTGGCAGGAAGCAGCTTGCTGATTCTTGTAGCGGGGTTTTATGAAAAAATTTTCTGGGTGCTTTTATCAATTCCTATTCTGTGGTCCCTTTCAAAATTTTTAAAGGCAGTTGAGAAAAATTGCATGTATAAACGAGTTTATGTTGACCACTTAGTTGAATTTGATGTTCCAGAGCACGATATAAAAGTAGGGAAAGAAGTAATTGTAAGTAAGAAAGACCCAAACGGGATGACACTTGAGCAAATAGAAAGGGTTAAGAAACTTGCAAAGGCGGGAAAGATCCCCAAGACAATAAAAATCAAATGGGGCATCCCTCTAATTCCTGTTTTTCCCCTGACATTAATCATTAGCTTATTTATTGGAGATCTATTCTATGCTGCCTTGCAATTAATGTCCTAATGCTTTTTCTATAACCTCCCCCTTTGGGGATTTCTCTGCAAAAATTTGTCCTTGGAATTTGTAAATCTTCACTTCCTTTTCTTTCCACGCGTCTTTGTTAAGACCTGCTTTAATACAAGTATTTTCTAAAAATTCTTTCACATCCCAATTCCATTCAATAGGCACCTGCGGCAAAAGCAAGCCACTAACTCCACTATACTCAACAATAAGTCCGTCTCTCCCGACTTTAATTTTCTTAAGATACTCTTCAGGAGCACTTACTTTAATTAATTCTGGCTTTGTAAGTACTGTTACTTCAAAAATTAAGGAATCCAGTTCTTCTTTCTCTATGGATGGAAATCTATAGTCACGTGTTGCTGCACTTATTGCAGCCTCTATTAAATTACTTATCAATGCTCCAGTTGGTCTTGGAAATCCTATGCAGCCTCTCAATTGATGCTCTGGATATGTTTCAATTGTGACAAAAACTCCTCTGTCCTCTTTAAATTTCTCAGGAACATTTTTTAAATTTATTCTTTTCCCATCTAAAAAATATTCAACAGTTTTCCTAGCAGTTTTTACTAAAAATTCTCCATCCTTTAATGTCAGTTTCATTTTTACTCAGAAAGCAAAATCTCTGCAAGTTTTGCATATGCTGGCCTGGAAATTAAGTACCCAATGGTTACCCCTATGATTGTAACTATTGCAAATCCACGCAATGCATAAAGCCCTGTAAATCCTGGATACATCAACGGAAGCATTGCAAAACCAGTTGTTAGGACAGATGCAACAATAATACCAAATGCAACTTTCGTTCTCTTTTTCATGCTCCAGGATTCGCTTGCTTTTCCTTTTAGCAACTCATCTGTTATAATTATTTGCTGGTCGACGCCCGTTCCAAGAGTTGCAATCAATCCTGCAATTGCCGGAAGGTCAATTGTCCATTTTATTGTTGCTGCAACTCCCAAAACAATTAGGACTTCTGACAGTCCTGTAATCATAATTGGTATTGCAATCCTTAACTTTCGGTATCTTGCAAATATCACCGCGCCTACAGCTAAAATTGCAGCAAGGCCTGCAAATGCAGCTCCTTTTAAAAAGTCTCTTCCAAGCTTTGGATCAATATAATCTTGTGAAACAACATTTAGTGATTTTATTTGATTCGGAAGCCTTCCTGCTTCCAATACGACTTTGACTTGTTTTGCGCTTTCTGGTGTGTTTGTTTCAACAACTAAATTTTTTGAGCCTTCCCCATATTTCCATGTTTCATAAAGTGATTGTGCCGGAGGTGCTGAAAACATATTCTTATTATCTAGATACATCTCAATTCTTGGGAGGCATAATCCGCCACCTGCAATGTCGTGTGAACAGGCAAACTGAGGGGCGCAATCAGTATCAGCTGAGCATGACTTTGGATCCTTTGGCGTGTGTGCCAGATAGGCATCTCTAAGCTCGTTTGCAGCTTTTGGTGTAATTGTAAATGTAACCTTCCACTGTCCTGTCTGCATATCTTGTGTTGGCTCTCCAATTGGGGGAACAATTGCATCGCCAGTAAATACTGTTTCGTTCATAACCTTAAGCTCAAATTTTCCAACAGATTTCACAAGATCTACAATTTTTTCTGAGCCCTCTCCTGGCATTTCAATTATAATGTACTTGTTTCCTGAAACGTCCTGTATCTGCCTAATAACAACATTCTTTAGCGCATAGGCGTTAAGCCTGGCCATAAGGACCTGTGTTGTTGTATCAAAAACCGTTTGATTAAACTCAACTCCTTTGACCGTTATTGGATTCAATGTTACTCTTGCCCCCCCTTGTAGGTCGAGTCCAAGTTCTAAATTAGTTTTACTTGGTGTTTTAACATGTATCCCAAGATATGCACTGCTATTGTCATTTGGGTCAGGCCCAACTAATTTTCGATATACTTCCCCATTGACTGCTATCGAAACTACTTCTCCTGGTTTTATTTTTTCAATTGCGGTTGTGTAATCTGAAATTGATTTAATTTGCATCCCATTAATTGATTGTATCATGCCTCCCTCGGAAATAAGTCCGGCAAAAGGCGAATTTTGCGCAACATATGAAATTTCAACACCATTCCCTGCATGTGATGGAATTATGTAAAGCGAAAATAGTATAAAGAATATCCAAATCAAAATTCTTGGTTGTGTAAATATTCTTTTTATTTTTTTGGCCATCTTAGCAATAAATTTGAATTTAGCAGCCATGTATTTGGAATATCTGCAAGGGCGCCAATTAGTAAGATACCTCCTATCTCTTTTAAAACAACTGAATTTGTAAATATAACCAATGCAAGAAGGCTTGCAATTGTTGTTGCTGACATTGTCAATCCTGTTTTTAATGCCAGATTTATTCTATCAAAAACGTCCCCTTCTCTCTGTTTTATTATCTTATCAGTTAGCAATATGTTTGTGTCAACGCTGTACCCAATTATCATTAGTAATGCTGCAAAACTAGCCAAACTGAGCCGGATTTTAAGCCCAGCAATTGCTCCAAGGATAAATGTGATATCATAAAGCGCAGAAACAATTATTGCAACAGAAGGTGCAAGTTTTTTGTAAGTTAATCCAACAACAAGCATCATAAATATAAATGCAAACACAAATGCCCAAACTGCCTGGTGCCAGAAACTACTGGCAAGTGCAGGACCAAGCGATGTACTGGAATATTGGGTCGGGCTTAATTTTATATTTAAGTACTCCTCAATGGCACTTATCACCTCTTCTGGCTTTAAGTTTCCAGAAACAGAAATTATTACTGCCTGTTGTTTCCTTGTTGATGGGTCTGTTGTAGTTATTACTTGAATGTCGCTATTTTTAAATTTTGAACTTAAAAAAGACTCAAAGGCAGTTGTATCTATCTTTTCTTGGTACCTGACGCTAATTTGAACCCCTCCTGCTAAGTCAATACCCTTAATAAAAAATTGGCCATTCACAACATACGATTGGACAAGGAAAAAAATTGCAATTAAAAGCAATGCTATTGGAATAACAAACATCTTTTTCAAGTTTGAATCTGTTAATTTTAGCTCCATTCTAAGACATAATAAATAAAAAGAACTGGTATTTAATTATTTAGTATACTAAAATGATAAGGAAAAATCAATATGTGCTTTTGCTTGGAAAAAGAAACTACTTAGTAAAGGCAGAGAATAAAAAGTTTAGCACGCAGTTTGGCGAAATTAATCTTGAAAAATTAATTGGAAAAAAGTTTGGGACAAAAATTAAGTCACATCTTGGAGAAGAATTTATTGCTGTCGAGCCATCTCTGCCAGATTTTCTAAGAAAAATTAAGAGGGCCCCGCAAATCATAACTTTAAAGGACGCCGGCTTAATTATAAGCAGTGCAGGGATAAACAAAGATAGTGTTGTGGTTGAGGCTGGAACAGGCTCAGCGCATTTAACAATTGTTCTCTCAAAAATTGCAAAAAAAGTTTATTCCTATGAAATTCGTGAGGACTTTTATAAAATTGCACTTGAAAACTTGAAGAAACTTGGAATTACAAATGTTGTTTTAAAAAATAGCGACATCTCAAAATGCAAGGAAAAAAATGCGGATGTTTTTATTCTTGACTTGGGGAGCCCAGAAAAATATATTGAAACCGCACGGAAGGCACTAAAGCCCGGTGGCTACTTAGTTGTTTATAGTCCCGTAATTGAGCAAGTTCAAAGAATTGACCTAAGAGGTTTTGCACAAATTAAAACCTTTGAGTGCATACTGCGGGAATGGGAAACTGGGGAAAACAAAACCCGCCCAAAGACAAGGATGCTCGGGCACACGGCTTTCCTAACTTTTGCAAGAAA
>JALTGF010000064.1 GCA_027077325.1 archaeon | reverse complement strand
TGTTAATTGGTGGAGCTGCAGCCACAATAGGGTTAGGAACTGGTTGTGATATTGTAATTGAAGGGGGATATTCTCCTGAACCTGTTAATCCTGCTCCAGTGACTTGTCCTGATCCTGATTTGGGCTATCAGTTAAAACTCGAACTACCAAATCAAGTAAAAGAGGTTCTAAATAGACTTGACTCAAATTATCCTGATGCAAGAGGTGTTTTGGAAAATGCCCTTCAGGCATACAAAGATTTTCCTGTTCCTGTAACAGAAGGTTATGTGGAAATAACAGATATTCAGGGAAATCAGAACCCTGTTGAAGTTGAGCTTAACGGAAGAATAGACACCGAAACATTTATGGACAATTGTGATTTGAGAGAAGTTTTGCAAGCTGCAGGCCTTTAAATTTAATTTTTCTGTTTTTAGGGTTTTCACATGATCGAAAAATATATAAACTATATGCTACTACTAAGAAGTGAATACTATGAAAATCATAAAAAAAACATTTGCTTTAATTTTGATGTTAATCGCATTTGCAGGACTTGTCAGTGCTTATTCATTAAAGGTTAATGTCTATGACTATTCAACTTCTGCAAGTTTAACCGCTGACAAAATTTGTGTTGATTCTAATTGTGTTTTTAATGTGCATAACCACGTTTTTAATGTTGGTTATGGCAGTCATTCTATAAGTGTTCAGGAAAATGGATATAATTCTTATTCAAGCTCGGTTTATATTCAGGCTGATGCCATAAAAAATGTTTATTTAGTTAAATCTTCATCTTGTCCAGGCCCAAGTCCTTCTCCGACACCAACAACATATAATTTGGCTGTTAATGTCTATGACTATTCAACTTCTGCAAGTCTAACTGCTGACAGAATCTGTATAGACCAAGGATGCGTTTACAACAAACATATACACATATTCACTGTAAACAAAGGCTCTCATTCAATAACTGTAATAAAAAGGGACTATGAGAGTTATTCAAGCTCGGTTTATGTTCAAGCTGACACTACAAAAAATGTTTATTTAGTTAAAAAGATTCAAGAACCTGTTTGTGGGAATGGAATTTGTGAGGCCGGAGAAACTCCGCAAAATTGCCCGCAGGACTGTGGTCAAGTTTGTACCTGCTCAGATTCTGATAAAGGATTAAAATATTATACCAAAGGGACTGTGACTTTGAGTTCTTGTGGGAATGCTTATACAGACTATTGCATAAATAGCCAAACTTTGAAGGAATATTATTGTTCAGGGAATGCTGTTGCCAGTAAAATTTATGATTGCCCTTATGGTTGTTCTAATGGGGC
>JALTGF010000063.1 GCA_027077325.1 archaeon | reverse complement strand
ATATCCTGTTCCAATTCTCTACGTCTTTACCCTTTCAAAGTTTTTAATTAAAATCTCATAAGCACCTACTGCAGTCGCCCAAATGCTAGCTATCATTTCTATTGTTTGAACGGGCAAGTATTGAAACCAATACTGGCCTAATCCTATCAAGACCGCAATCAAAAGAACGAACAAATGAATTCCCAGAGTGCCATATTTGGGCTGAATGTGTTTCTTAACTAGCTGGGTTAGCACCATTACCCCTAGTCCTATTAAAAGTGTTTCTCCTACCATAATTTTAAGTTTGTTTTAAATTTGGTTTTTCCGACCTTTTTCTTTTTTTAGCAAGTTCTTGTAATCTCATATATTCTTGAATTTGACAGTCAGGACAAATATTTGGTCCATCTTTTCTACCCCTAAAAGTTCTACCACATTTTACACATATTTTTTTCATTTGAATAATTGATTGAGCTTGACCCTTGTTTTTGGGCCTACTCGCCTTCCCCGTAATTGAATTAATTCTTCTGGCGGGGCGACTTGGTATTTTGTTTGGAATTTCAAGACAGCTCGGGCTGTAATATTCCCATAATATCCAGTTGACGGTATGTTAATCGGAAACAACTCTTCGTATTTTAGGCATTCTTGAAGCATTGCCACATCATTATTTCTCATTCCAAATACCAAGTCCTTATTAAAGGTAAATTTAGGTTTTGGCTTTTCTTCTTTGTCTCGCCAGTTGTTTTCTAAATTCTCATAATACCAAGCCGCCACCAATCCATCTTTCTGGCTTTCTCTTAATACTCCCTGTCCGCCAAATCCCCATCTCTCTGTCCAGCTATTGTCAAATATCAATGCCTTTTCTCCGTTCCATAAACAATAATCAACAGCTGTTATTGCGTGTCCATATTGCCCGTTTCTGTGTAATTGAACAACCCCCGTTCTAAAATCGCCAGCGTTAAATCTTGTCCCCAGTGCCACTGCCTTTCCTCTTGCTATAACTTGGGCAATAGCATCAAAATCAATCGGCAAGGATATATAATTGCCTCCCTTGCCCGGCAGGGCTATTTCTTCTGTTAAAATGGTTCTGTCGCTATCATTATTCATTGCTTGTTCGCTCAATCCTTGTGAAGGCATTAGTTGTTCTACCGTCGCCCCATATTTATAGCCAATAGCCATTCCATCTCTGTAATACATTCCTTCGCTGGGCTTGTTCATTCTCCGAGAATAAATATCTCTGGCAGAAAACCTGACAAACTTCTTTTCTTCTGCCCAGTTTTCTATTCCTAATACTTTGGCAACGGTTTGGGCAACACA
>JALTGF010000062.1 GCA_027077325.1 archaeon | reverse complement strand
TATCGCTTTGGTCGTGAAAGCAAGAATACATTGCACACTGTGCAATCTTGCTCTTTGTTCTTTCACATCTTGTATGGCGTCTTCATATGTTTTGACGAAGGCCTCAAGGAGTGGTAAAAACAAAAAAACAAGATCAAAGTACGTTCAGACATTCATTCTTGAATACTTCACTTTTTCAACATGTCCTGTGCCTTTCTTCGCAGCTATACTTTGATCGTAAAAATGGTCATTCCGGCCACCGAGCCGGAATCTCGTTTTGAAGAGATCCTGAATAGTTCTCTCGGAACTTTCAAGATGACAACGTGGATAATTCAGCAACCTTTTGTACGGGCAATTCATGAATTGCCCCTACGAAATCAAAAAACAATGAGCTCATATGTCCTGACAGTACTTCGAGGGTGCTTGTTCTTTTACTTGATGACAAGGTATTTTTGAATGACTTTGATCAAACTTACGAGAACAGAATAGAGAATTGTCATGTTTTATCCACACAAAAATGAAGAGAACCAAAGAATGCCGTTATTTAAAAATTGTTACCCATAGTGGCTCTCAGAGTAATCCATTTTTCAATTTCATATTTCAGAATAAAGGGGTAAATCCCATTTCATTCCAATATTCTTTACTTCTTTGTTGGTAAAGAGCATAAAGCATGTCTCTGTGCTCTTTTTCCCATGAGCTCAGCTTTTTCAAGACTTTCTTCACTTCTACGTCGTTAATTTTTTCTGCAGAATTGTCATAAAAATGCATAAAATCGTCCTCGATAAGATAGGCCATTCTTAGTACGGAAAGTTCGGAGGCTATATCATCTATCTTGCCTCCTGTGAGTTCTTTTTTCTCACGATTTTTAAAGAAACTAACATCTTGCTCGGGAATTTTTACATTAGAAATGGAGTTTCCATTTTCAACATTTTCTATGAGCTGGGTTATATAATTAACGTGCCCATTTTCCATTTCAGAAAGTTGTTCTAAAACTCCCTTAACATCTTGGTCTTTAACAACGCTCAGCTTCTGTCTGTAAAAGTTCATTCCATCCACTTCTCTTGAAAGTGCAAATTTCAACACTCCTAACACGCCTTTATCCATAGTCTCATCAGAGATTCTCCAAAAACGTTCTCTGACACTTTCACCTACCTTTTTTGAGATAAAATTCCAAATTCTAATTTTGTATTAAAACATTCCACCATTTGAATTCATTATAACACTTTCCCTCCTTTTAAAATTGTGCTATAATTCACTTGAAACATTTCTTTAAGGATGTGATAAAATGGTAAAGAGTACACAAGTCAAGACGGTCAT
>JALTGF010000061.1 GCA_027077325.1 archaeon | reverse complement strand
AAAAAGTTTCCAGTCTTTATAGACGAGTCGTTATTATTACTCAATCAAGATCCTAAACGCTGCCAGGGCCTCATAATTTTGTTTTTCCTGCTGACAATAATAATCTACCCAAAAGAAAATATTTTAAAATTACAGGCGTTCATTCCTCCTCAAGACTAATTGAAATTTTCCCTATCTGCTCAAATTCATAATTCCTTCATGTCCCTATGGTAGACGTTGAAGAGCCTTCTCTGAATACGTATTACAATAACAAATATAAAAATAACCATGCGTCTAAAATTTCTTTTCTCATTACTTGTTTTTCTCTGTTCGGTTACAGCCAATAGTGTGGCAGAAGACCTTCTCACACTGGACGCAAGTATCGCCATGGCCAGGCAATTTAATTTGCAAATAGATGTGGAAAAACAGAGAATCCATGCAAGTGCAGCTGATAGTAAAAAAGCATATTCAGACACACTCCCCACTGTCAGCCTTAGCAGTGATTACGAACGATTCTCAGATGTAAATACTATGCTTAATTCTGTGGATTTCTCCTGGGATTCTTCTGTTTATGCCAAAGACCCGGCAAAGAGCAAAAACTTTCTACTTAAAGCCGCTGAAGAAAAGAAAAGTATGGCTGAAGCTCTTTTAGTCTTCCGGGTAAAAGCGCAATATTACAAACTGATGCAGTTCAAACAACGATTGAATGTTTTACAGAAAGGACTCGATCTACTCGAAAAACAACGGGCAACAACAGAACAATTTGTTGCCTCCGGCCTTAAACAGGAGAGCGCTCTGTCCCGCATTGATGACCAGATTAACACTACTAAGAGTGTGATCATCTTTAAAGAAGGATCAATTAGCCAAAGCCGATTAGCCCTGTTTCAGTTGATCAATATTCCTGACTCATCCCAAAAAGAATTTGCCGATTGTCCCAAAGAACTTCGCCAGCTTCCTGACCGGTCAAAGGTTCTGAGCAGAGTGCAAGAAAGCGCACCCCACATTCAAAGTCTTATATTTGAGCAGCAATCACTTGCTGAAAATATTCACAGTCCGTGGATGGAGCTGTTTCCAATCGTATCCTTAAGTGCCGGGTATCAGCAGGAATGGCCGTTAGAGAACGATGGTTTTGATGTTCACCTGGTGCTCTCAATGCCCATTACGGACATGGGCAAAGCAAGGGTGACAAATGCCAGGAATGCTTCTCTAGTGGCACAAAAACAGGCTGAAATCAGACAAAAAAGGAAGGAGTTTGCCGATCATATTTCCATACTTTTTGAAAAGGCCGAGATGAACAAATCGCTCTTTCTTACCTATGAAAAGA
>JALTGF010000060.1 GCA_027077325.1 archaeon | reverse complement strand
GTTCTCTTCTCATTTTTCTTAGCCATAATTTTCACCTCCTTTCAAAAAGTTTACTTCTCAAAAAATTTAATTAGTGAATATTATAATCAAATTATCAAAATTATCAAGATATAGTTTCTGGCGAGATTCAACTTCGTTTGTCATTCCCGACCTGATCGGGAATCTTACCTTAATTTTCTATTAATATTTTCTACATTAATGACTGGATTCCCGCTTTCGCGGGAATGACAGAAGGAGCTGGTATGGCTTCCCGCGTGCGCGGGAATGACAAGCGGAGCGGGAATGACAGAGGGAGTGGGAATAGCAGAAAGAATAGGAGTGACAGAGGAAGTAGGAATGACAAGAGAGAAATATGTCATTCCCAACTTGATTGGGAATCCACTTCCTTATTAATAATGAAAAAACATCTGGCAAAATCGGACCTCGCCAGAAAATTATCAAGAAAACCTTTTTGCCTCTGCCCAACGGAAGACATTGTTTTTGTCTTTAAAAAAATCCAATTCAAAATTATAACTTCGGGCTATTTCTTCGATTTCATTTTTTTGCTCGGGGGAAAATTCAAAATAAAGAAATCCGCCCGCAGCTAAATATTTCCCTGAGTTTCTTAGTAATCTTCTAATATACCGCAAACCATCTTCCCCACCCCAAAGCGCCGACGGCGGATCGTTTTCCAAAACAGAATCTTGAACTAAAAATTTTCTTTTCTGGGCTACATAAGGCGGATTAGCCAAAACATAGTCATACCGCCTACTAACATTCTCAAAAACATCCGATTGAATAACATTAGTTCTTGATGGGTCAATTTGGTTTAATTTTAAGTTTAATTTAATCTGCTGGATAAATTGTGGTTTAATTTCAGCAAAATCAACTTTTGAATTAGATATATTTTTCAAAATTGCCAATCCAATAAAACCTGAACCGGCAAAAATATCTAAAACCCGCCAAGTTTTCCCGGGTTGCTTTTTCGATTCTCTTTTTATTTTATTAATCACTGTTCCAACCCATTCGGCTGTTTCCACTCTCGGCTGAAAAGCGCCCAATGACAGATCAATTTTAATTCCGAGACCAAACATAAATATATCGCTACATCCAAATACCAAGTTCCAAATTTCAAATTCCAATTAATAACCAATGACCAAAATCTCAATGATCGAATAGTAAAATTTTCAATTCTCAAACAAAAGCCTCCGCTTGTCATTCCCGACTGTTCCGCTGCTGTTCCCGATGACCATTTTGTCATTCCCGACCGCCTCCTGTCATTCCCAATTTAATTGGGAATCCATCTCCTCTGTTTCCTATTTATATT
>JALTGF010000059.1 GCA_027077325.1 archaeon | reverse complement strand
AAATAATTGATTTAAGTAATTATGTTCAAGAGGTTCCTGCAAGTACTGGATTCATTTGTGCTCTATGTGACAAAGGTAGAGACAATGAACTTCGTTTTCTTGGTGGTCGTTCTGAATTGATTGGTGAGTTTGGTGAACCTAATATTCAGAGATATGGAAAAATGTATGGTCAAGGTTTATATGAAGCATATAACTTTCTTGGTGAATCAGGTTCTCTTTATTTTATGAGATGTCTTCCTGATGATGCTACATATTCCAACCTATACATTAATGCAATTCAGGATTCAACTACAGGTGAAGTTAATGTAACACTAACTACTTATGACAGTTTGAACAGTGTAGATGAAATTGACACAAATCTTCAAGGTAATACTACTGTAAAACCAATATGTGTACTGTATCCTATTGGTCGAGGTGAGTATTACAATAATATATCTGTTCGAATTACTCCTCAGGCTAATCCAATGATCCATGGAGTATATGTACTAGATATATATGAAAAACAGTCAGATGGTGATGAAGTCATTATTGAATCATTCCATGTATCATTTGATGCTAGTGCAAAATCGAGTGATGGTGAATCTGCTTTTATAGTTGATGTACTTAATACATACTCAAAAATACTTCGTGCTAAAATGACTTTGGTTGATGATTCTTGGACACCAGGATATTCATTAGTTGGAAGACAATATGATAGTAACATTGGCAATTCAACTGTTGTCATAACTAGTGGTTCTGCCACTTTAACTGATCCAAAACAAAATTGGACAGATTGGGCAAGTCCTACTAGTGGTCAAGCTAATTACTATGTATCATGTATTGATGAGCGTGGTAACAAAATAACTGGTTGGCTTGGTCCAGTTGATGTAAATGATCCAACCAAAATTGCTGTATATGACAGTAAAGATTTAACTACAGCAACTCAAAATTGGATAGGTGATACTACTATATTTGATGCTTCTGCAAATGTCGAGTATTGGGTATCTGGTTCTGATAAAGAAGTAGTTGATGCATTTACATCTAGTGATCCTATAGCTCTTAGGAATGGTTCTGATGGTTCTTTATTCCTTCCTAATGGAGATTTGAGCACAACGATTGCGACACAAATTTTGTCACAGGGATATTCTGGAGTAATCGATGACAAAGTCTTAGATACTGAAGACATTTATTTTAACTTAGTTTTCGATTGTGGTTATCCAGCTGATGTTAAAACTGAAATTGCAAATTTAGTTAACACTAGAAGAGATTGTGTAGCAATTTGTGATAATAGTGATAATCCAACACCTACTGCTGCACTTGATTCAAGAAA
>JALTGF010000058.1 GCA_027077325.1 archaeon | reverse complement strand
GCCATTGTCATTTTCTCAGAAAGCATGGGGTTGTGTTGCAGTGCCCTTTTTAATCCAGCAAGTGTTAATTCCATCAGCAAGCTCATGCCAATGAACAAGATTGCAATCCAAAATGGAAGCCCAATCCAGGGCATCACGCTGTCCGGAATTGTGAAAAAACTTCCCCAAATGGCAATTGCTATTGAAACAACTGCGAGCATTGTTATAAGCCCGCTCCACGCCTTCATGAAGTGGCTATCTGGGAAAAGGTCCTGAAGCGCGTGATAGAGGAACATGTGGAAAATTATCAGGACAATGACAATTGTTACAATCATATAAACATTGTTCACAACTGCATCGTAGCCATATCCGCTTGTGAGTTCAAGCTGTGCAAATGCAAATGTGACCATTGCTAAAAAAGAAATCATCAAAGATCCAACCAATGCTTTTAATTTCATACAATTATATTGAGTTACCCTTTATTTAAATATTTTTAATCTGAAAACACAAACAATTCTTTGTTTTCTTTAACTTTAAATAAATTCAAGTAAACACCTGCATCCAAAAGCCCGTGCGCGTATTCAACCGCCCCAAACGAGCTTACTAAGTTTCCCTGCTCCAAAAAATAAGATGCATCTGACATGTACCTCTGAATCATGTCAAAAAGCTTCTCTCCGCCGGGCAGGACCTCAACAGAGTTAACTGCAAGATTTGTTTTTTCAAGGTTTTTTTTGACATATTCTTTTGTTAGGCTCATCTCCATAATTCAAGCGCCTCTCTCTCTTTAAAATGCAATTTTCCTGGGACAATCAACGCGTGAAGCGGCTTCCCAAAATCTTTCATTAGTAAGTCCTTAACTTTCCCAAATTTCACGGTTGGGTTTTCAGAGCCCGCGCGTGCCACAACGCAGACCTCTGTTTCCTCTGTGAAAACATTTTCCTTTCGCTTGTTTTCAATTGCAAGCAAAAGAAGCATTGCTTCATTTGCAGTTAAGCATTTTTCTCCTTTTATGTCTAAGAAGATTAAAGTGTGAAGTCCAGCTTTCTTGTTTTCTTTTATTACCTCGTATGGAGTTTCTGGATGAAATCCTTGCTCTGGGAACGGAACTGAGGTCGCGCGGCCGAACTTGTAAATTTGAAGCCCGGCAAGCCCTGGTGCTGCAGTGTAAATTGAGGCACCGTGGACAACTTTAAAATCAACTCCCTCTTTTTTTGCCTGAATGATTAAATCAATGTGTGTTGTTGCAGTCAAGGCATCTCCTGCAACAAGGAACCCAACTTTCTTCTCGCGCGCGGAATTAATTATTTCATTCCCTTGCTCAACTTCCTCCCT
>JALTGF010000057.1 GCA_027077325.1 archaeon | reverse complement strand
GTCATAGTAATAACTAAACGCTTGTGATGAATAATTTGTTTGTCCAGCTTCTAAATCCCAACTATGACTACCATTATTAAAACGAAGTATTGTCTCTCCGTAAGTACCAGATTTAATCTCTACTTTTCTCCCCGGACTCGTCGTCCCGATGCCGACGTTGCCGGAGGTGTTAACCATTAAACCTGTTTTATTTCCAGCATTTAGGTAGATATTACCAGTTCTAACATATAATGGTTGAGTATAATTCCAATGGTCAGTAATATACATAGCGCCACCATCAGAATTATTAGATCCCCACTCAAGATAGAGATTATTATTTTTATTATTAGTATAGGGTTTGTTTAATCCCCAAGTTTCCAAGATTACTGGAGGGTAATAACTTGATTTGCCAGAATTTCGAATAGAACCAGCAACATCTAATTTTGTTCCTGGTCCTGTCGTTCCAATGCCGACATTGCCGTTGTCATTTTTGATTACAAATAAATCTCCAGCAGTGGAAGATGAAACATAAAAGGCATCCTTTTGGGAAGATTTCCAAAGATCAAGTTTTGCTCCCGGACTCGTCGTCCCGATGCCGACGTTGCCGGTATCGGTAATCACAAATTTGTCATAATTATTAGGATAGATATAATCACCTTCGTCTGTCCAGAGTCCACTAGTAGCAGTGCTTAAACATACTCCACCGCCTTTATCGGTACAAATATCATCACTGGCATGAATTTGACCCGAAACATCCAATTTTTCTCCCGGACTTGTCGTCCCGATACCGACATTGCCACCGGCTGTAATTCTCATCTTCTCTGCTGAATCTCCAGTTCCATTAGTTAAGAAAC
This sequence comes from archaeon, assembly GCA_027077325.1. Lineage (GTDB taxonomy): Archaea > Undinarchaeota > Undinarchaeia > Undinarchaeales > JALTGF01 > JALTGF01. The sequence continues at coordinate 481 of JALTGF010000057.1, read as the reverse complement.
GGATACCACGATTTGTCTCTGATCCTATTTCAAGACCAATAAACGTTGTACCAGAAGTGCGGACTGCCCGTACAAACCCTGCATAGTTAGCAGTTGTGTTATTTAGCACATAGCGAGTGCCAATATAACCAGGATTCCCTGTTGCATCCCCAAATATTGTTATACCAGCAGTTGCTGAGTTATTATTAGTAAACGAACCTTTGTTGATATAAATCTTAGTTTCCGGACTCGTCGTCCCGATGCCGACGTTGCCGCCAAAGAGAGCCGTTCCAGAAATATTAACATTTCCTGATTGTTGATCTCCGGGAGTGGAAGATTGCAACCTAATTGGGGGAAGGACATCTCCTTCCGGCGGATTGGCTGTTGGGCCAGTGTAAGCGGAAATAAAAACAATTCCAACTATTAAACCTATAACAATGCTTGTGAGAGAGGAAACTATAATAAACTTTTTTCTTGAATTAGAATGAAGTTTATCCATAAT
>JALTGF010000056.1 GCA_027077325.1 archaeon | reverse complement strand
TTATTACATCTTTTAAGTTTTCAATTACTTCGCCAATTGAGGTTGCAGCAAGGATTTGAGCAGCAAGGATGATTTTTGCTTCTTTGACGCCTTCTTTTAGTTCTGGATGCATAATAACACTATCAATTAGGTGTTTTGCAATAATTATTTGACTTCCAAGGTCTTTCAAATTTGCACCAAGTTTCTTAGAAGGTATTTTTTGGTGATAAACAATAGGCATTGTCTCTTCATATAGCTTCTTAACAGCGTCGAGTTTATCACTGAATGGATAATCGCTATTGATGATGTTTAGATAATTGCGAATTTTTGGCTCTTCAATGGGGATTTCTGTCTTTTTTACCTTTGGGTGGAATATATGGATCATAATAAATCAGTATTTTTGCTTTGATATATACCTTTTTATTAACTTTGCTCGGTTAAATAAATCTTATAAGCACACAGTTTCAGGTACTTTTTATGGAAGATACAACACTGGTGAAAATTGCAGTTTTTTGCTCTTTGGTAGGGATTTTGATATTGTATGCTATCACAACTCAGATCGAGCCAGCCCAGGTTCCAATTTCCAAGATTAATGAGAGTTATGTTGGAAAATTTGTAAGGATTTCTGGAAGAGTGACTAGAGTTAGAGAATTTAAAAAATCAGAGTTAATTGAGATTGAAAACAACGGCCGGATTTACATCTATGCACTAAAAAGCATTATCCCAGATGAAATAAAAAAAGGACAATTACTTATGGTTTCCGGGCAGGTGCAAGAATACAAAGGAAACATTGAGATTGTTCCAAAAAAAGAAGGCGATTTAAAATAAATGATTTTTGAGATTCTTTTGTTTACGCTAGCTGGTTGCGCGCTTGGGGTTTTAACTGGATTAACACCAGGATTGCACATTAACACGATTGCAGTCATAATTGTTTCGGTGTCTGGAATTTTGGAGAGGTTCAATCCAATTTTAATTATTTCCTTGATAGTTTCAATGGCAGTTGTCCATAGCTTTCTTGATTTCATCCCGTCAATTTTATTAGGTGCTCCTGATGAGGATTCCGTGCTTTCTGTATTGCCAGGACATACACTCTTGCTAAGAGGGGACGCAGTTGAGGCAATTAAGTTAACTGCGGTTGGTTCCCTGTTTTCTTTATTAATTATTGTAAGTTCCTTGGTGGGGCTAATTTTTACACTCCCAAAAATTTATGCAGTAAGCAGAGCGTGGATTAAATTTGCACTAGTTTTTTTAGTGCTTCTTGGGATTTTTCTTGAGAAAAAGCCGTTAAAAGCGATATATGTATTTGCAATTTCAGGAATTTTTGGATTTTTGCTATTGAACAACTATTTTAATTTTAATGTAATATTTCCTGCAATTTCTGGTTTGTTCGGGGTGAGCACATTGTTGCTAAGCTTGAATAATGAGGTTGATATCCCGGAACAGGACAATAAAAAAATTTCAATTGACTTTTTGAGAATTTTGAAGCATGCTTCTTTGGGGGCACTTGCAGGGATGATTGTTGGGGTTCTCCCGGGGATTGGTTCCGCACAAGCAACTTACTTTTTACAACAGACAACAAAGGCAGATGAAAAAGAATTTTTGGTTTCAATTTCTGGCGTAAACACTGCTAACATAATAATGACATTATTTGTTTTATATACAATTGGAAAAACAAGGTCAGGGATTGCAATAGCAGCTAAAAGTTTATTGGCAACACCAACTCATTTAGAGATTCTTTCCATTGTTGGAGTTATATTAGTTTCAGGGGGGATTGCAACAGTACTCCATTTAAAGATTGGAGTTTATATTGCAAGAAGGATTGGTGGGTTAAGCCTAGAGTTATACAAGGAATTAAATTTAGGTATAATTTTATTAATAGCCATGCTTGTTTATTTTAGCTGTGGGTTGGCTGGGATTTACATACTCATAATTGGGACATTTATTGGTATTTTACCTCCGTTAATTGGAGTTAGAAGAAGCCAATGCATGGGGTTTTTCATATTGCCAGTATTGGCGTACTACTTTTCAGTTTCTGCTATAATTTTAAACTGGCTTTACTAGAAAAGTAGTTAGGTTTAGTTAAAGGAACTTAATTTAGATTGCTCTTCTTTTCCAAAGAGCGAGGTGATGTTTGATTCCAATAAGTTAATTTGCTGGGCAATGTAAGGGGAAAGGTTATATTTTTGGATCATTTCCTTCGTGACAGACAGGTATTTTTCAATTGTTCCTCTGTGGACAGTAAAGGTTAGCTTTCCACCACATTTTAAACATCTGCCAGAAAGTGGAGGCCTCCTGTACTTTGCATTGCATTTAGTACACCTAACTTTTTGCTTGGAGAATGTTCGCAAATTCCCTTTTATGTCAGGGAGGAAGTGCGTCTTAATTATTTTCTCTGCAACATCCTTAACATCAACTGCATCAATTATTTCAGCAAGCCGAAGCTGCCTTTTTAATTTTTCAATCATTTCACCTTCAGTATATGTATTTGAGATTGGGGCATTATTTATGTCTGAAACATCATGGGTAAAACTCCATCCAGAGAAAGGGTCATCCCCATAGATTGTATCGCCAAATGTTAGCAAGTTAACTTCATTGGGATCTGCTTTCTTTTCAGTTTTTTCATAAAAAGAAAGGGGGTAATCGCGAACAATATCAATATCATAAACCTCATCATCAATTTCAAGAGGGTTTAATTTGGTTGTTATAACCAGAGGAGCATCCATGCGACCGCCTCTCTTGTCAGGCAGGAATACTTTTGAAAAATTAATTAGCGCATCAAGCAGAAGCATAATTGCATCCTCATCCCCATCACAATCACGCCTTTTTGCATCATGAAAACAAGGATGCGCAAAGCAAACTTTTGCCTTTGTTGATCCAATAATTCGCCCAATGATTCCAGTTGAAGTATGTGGCGCAAGAGCAATAACAAGATGACCAACTAGATCTTCGAATTTTTTAGCATTGTAATAACTTTTAAGCCCATAGTATTTTACAAGTAACTCGTCAACAAACTTAGATGTCTTTAATAAGTAGTTAACAGCTGACTCTTCACCATAACTGCTCACAATAATGTCTTGTGGCTTTAATTCGAGGACTTGGTCATCTGACTCAAGAGGATTCCCATAAATGTCAATAGAATACCCAAGTTTTTTTAGAGTTTCAATTGAAGTCCCAATCTCTTTTGGTTTAAAATGAGTTATCGGCGCATCTGTTGCATCATGCCTAATGGTGCCATCCTTAAAAGCATAGATGTCCTGTTTTGCCCTTAAAAAGCCTTTTTCGATAGCTTCTGGTACTTTATTTTTACTTGACATCCCTAAAATCCCTTTTATCTCCGCTGGAACACCCATGCCTAATTTTTTTGAAGCAGCCTCCACAAGGTCGTGTATGTTTATTTCTCGAGTTGAATAGGTTACTGTTTTTCTCCCACACCTACTGCATGTTTTGCTTTCTGTTACAATTTTACAATTTGGGCAGAATCTTAAAAGTTTAGTTTTTGAACCGCAGACCGAGCATTTAGGGTATATATCGTATCGGTTACATTTCTCACATTTAAAAAGTGCTATTTCTGGTTTTATTGTTTTGTTCTCCTCGTAAAGCTTTGCCAAATTCCTAACGCGACCTTTTTTTTCACCAGTTGGGAATAATACATGTGGGGCAGGGACCATTTTCCTGGGTCTTGCTTTCTCTGGCCGCCCCATCCTTGCACCAATTGTCGTTGGCGCCCGATCTTTGATTTCAATATTTGAGAGTTTATTAATTGTTTTTAGTGCTTTTCTGCTCCTACTTTCGGAGATTATTTTTAGTATTTCGCCCCAAGATTTTTCAGGTCTTCCAATAGAGGTTAGAAGTGCGTTTGCATGTTCAGATATGACAATTTTTGAGTTTTTAATTGAATGAAAAACACAAATCTCTTCAAGGATCTCTTTTACATTTTTATCATTTTCAATCTTAATCTCATTTTCAGAGATTTCTGAATTTTTTAAAGCATTTACTAGATCGTTGAGCTGTGAATTCGAAATTCTGTTCCAATAAAAAGTGTACTTCGGATGAAGGGGCACATTAAGCTCATTAGAAATTTTAATGGCTATCTCAATATTTGGCTTGGGGAATGGTCGTTTTAGGTATCTTGAAATTTTAAGGATTAATTTAGTATCTGGCTTTTTCTCCTTAATGGCCTCTTTTACTTGCTTTGCCCACCATTCCTCACAATAGGAAGAGGGTAAGAATTGCTGGTTGTTTTCAAAAAAATCACCGGCAGAGATCAGAATGTCGCCCAAACTAATGATTCGAATGACATTGTTTTTAATTTTTTTTGCATCTTCATAACTGTCAACTTGTAGAACAGATCCATCTTTAAGTAGCACTGTGGG
>JALTGF010000055.1 GCA_027077325.1 archaeon | reverse complement strand
AAGAAGGCTATAACTCATATTGACAATAAAATGCTTCAGGGATTGGCGTGGCAAGCTGTTCTGTGGGTTGAGCAGACTTTTAAGAAACTTGATAGCCAAGACAAATTTAACACCGCGTATGCTTATGTTGCGCATAAACTGCCCGGGGTAGAAGCAAAAGACATAAAAGCGGCCATTGAAGCGGCGGTGAAACAGATGAACTCACAAATCCCAAAAGCGCCAGAGCCGCAGCCAAAATCATAAGGGCTGGGCTCTTTATAAAACAACATTTAAGTTTTGGGAACTTCTACACACCGACAGGCGAAAGATACCACGGATTTAAATTCACAATGAGGTTCTAAGAGGTTCTAATCCTCCCAGGGGCAGAGAAATCTGCCCTTTCTTTTAAAAAAATTTAAAAAAACACTTGACAAAGGTAATTTACTATGGTAAACTTAGGTTGTCAATAGAAAGGAGGGTAAATGGCAAAATATTATTCGACAATAGAAGCGGCTAAAATCCTAAAGATAACCCGTCAAGGAGTTATCCAGAGAATTTGGAGGAAGAGAATGGAGGCGATTAAGGTGGGCGGCAGGTATATTATTCCTGCCAAAGAATTGAAGAAGGAGGTGCAAGATGATTGAGATGAGGTTCAGGTTAAAAACTTTATACGAGTTTAAAGAGGCAATTCAAAAAACACTCTCCATTTATGGCCTGTCAGAATGCACGAGAGAGGAGCTTGAAGAGAAGCTCCGCAGGATAGAGAAAGGGATTAAAGAGATTGCAAAAACCCCTGTAATTTTATGATGAAATACACTGTCCAAGACTTAAAAAACAATTCAAAGAAATACGAGGAGAACTTTAAAAAGTTATTCAAATCAGTAGGCACTCCCAGGCACGGCTATTATCTCCAGAAAGAAAAAGAGCTGAACAACAAAGACATAGAAATACGCAGGTATCTCTATGAGCGCGGAGACAGGCGCTGGTGGGTGGCGACAGACTGGACAAGCAACTATAAAGTAGAAACACCCTGGCGGCAGGCGTGGCGGGAGAAGTGGAGAAAAAGAAGGAGGCTAAAATGATAGGTGGCGGTTCTGAACAATATCGTTTTTATCAGGGCGATTACGCAAAATTGACAGTTAGATGCCCTGTATGCGGTTATCCATTAAGAGACGACGGATTTTGTGAGAATTGTAGGGAATATCCAGAGGAGGTGGAAGATGAGCAAATCAGTAATGGAATTGAATAACGATATAATCGCTTCATTGGTTCTAAACGGCGATTTAAGCAAAATGAATAATGAACAGCGGGTGGCGTATTATAAAAACCTATGCGACAGGATAGGGCTTGAC
>JALTGF010000054.1 GCA_027077325.1 archaeon | reverse complement strand
CGCAAGCAGCTACATATCCCAAGCACAAGATGCTTACATTTCTGGAGATTCCGAGCAAGCAAAGGCAATGATTGGACTTGCAAATGAAGAGTTGTCAAAAGTTGATGGTATTGTATCTGGAATAAATGAGTTTCTTGCAGCACCTCAACAAAGTTTTTTGGACCGATTTAAATATATATTCTTAATTGTTTCTGCCTCAGTTGTAGGTGTTTTTGTTTTACTAGCCTTTAGGGAGGGGTGGGCTTCTTTCGGAACGAAGTATTCCTCTACTAGATCTTTTACTGGAAATCCAAATCCTCTAGTCCCAAAGACAAGAGCAGACTTGTACAGGAGGAAGTTTGAATCTCAAAGAGGGCTCTATGCAAGAACACAGGTATCTCCTAAAGAAACGCAAAAATGGGACGAGTATGTTAGGACACACCCCGAATATGCCCGCTATGTCAAGCAAAAATACCGGGCGTACTCAAACAGAAGATTTAGATAAAACATAAAACTTATAAATACTCGTGAATTAACCTTAAAAGTAAGATGATAAGAATTATAGCAGAAGGTGCATATGATACTGCGCATGCAATTTATGAGGCGCATGAAATCAGGAAATGGAAACCAGATGCAGTTTTCTTTGAACTTCCTATAACTCCATTTCAAAAAATACTTGATCAATACTCTTCTGGCAAACTTAATATTAGGCAACTTAAAAAAGCGCTATTTAATGCTCTTGGAATAGAAGAAAAAGAAGTTGACCATATGCTTCTAGATCGATTTCTTGAAGGCGAAATCGAGGCAGAGATGCTAGATGAAATTGAATCCGAGGGTCGTGAAATTCATGTGATTCAATCTGCAAAAAAAGTTGGTGCAGAGATGCATGCCGTAGATATGCCACTTGATATGATTGAACGAGAAATCAGTGGTGAATTTAAAATTGAGCATATCAAAAATGCAAGGCAAATTATTGAAACTAAACGGCTTCCTTATGTCATCTGGGAGTTAAATGATATCGTACATTATCCGTTTTATTTTATGGAAAGAATCATCCAGCACCATGCAATCCATACAACTAACCCATACAAGCACAATGTGAATACTTGCCCCGTTTGTAAAATGGGTGCGCGGTGGGATCGATTTATGGGCGGTCTTTTAATTGCTTTTTTAAGCAGGATGCCATTTAGTAAACAATTAAAAACTGACCTAAAGGCTGCATATATAATTGAGAAAGTCGACCAAATGCGAGAGGAATTTATGGCAACTAAAATTATTTCTGCTTATAAGAAACTTAAGAGAAAACTTGGGCGAGAGCCAAACTTGCTTGTAATTGTTCATCTGTGGAATGCACA
>JALTGF010000053.1 GCA_027077325.1 archaeon | reverse complement strand
ACAATGATTTAATAATCTGGGACAAAGACTGGGAAAGCAAAGTAGAGCAAACATTCAAAGAACATCCTAAACTTGGATTATTAGGGGTAATTGGTTCAAACGAAATTGATTTTATGGGCGGTAGAGGGTTAGGAACAATGTCTAACTTTCAAGGCAAAAGATTAGGTAAATTAAAGGGTAGTCCAGCAGAGGTTCACGGTAAACGAATAACAGGTTATCATCGGGCGGCAGTTATAGATGGTTGTGCGATGATATTCCGAAAAGAAGCATTACAAGAAATAGGGATTAGAGATGACTTCCCGATACATCACTTCTATGATAGACTGATGTCTTGTCAGATATTAGAGAAAGGTTGGCAGGTTGGAGTATTAGGATTAGCGGTTGACCATTTCTCTGGATACACAGCTAACACCCAAGATAAATACCACGATTTAGCCAAACAATGGATGAACAGAAAATATAAAAACATTAGAGATTGGATTGACAAGAATGAAGATTGGGTATATAATGATTTTAATCCTAATAAAGGCAAAGTTCCTGTTAATAGTGACCAATGGTTATATTTAGAAGCTGAAAGAATGTTTTTACAAGAATGGAGGGATAAAAAACATTTTATTCCACGAAAGGAGGTGAGCGTATGAATTGGAAACATTTTTTAACTGATCCAGGATTTATGGCAAAGCCACAAGCGTGGGGGCAAAAGAAAGCTAATTTTGATAAACTTGACAAGAAAGTGGATAGCTTTAATCAAAAGTTAGACACTCTTGCTCAAAAGGCAGATAATTTTAGCAAAAAAGCAGATAAACTCGGAAAAAGATTATCAAAAGCAGGGACAACAATGACAATAGGAACGGTTATAGGAATAGCAGGATTTTTCTTTTTCCCGTGGGGAATAGTTTTAATTATTTTAGGAATTTCAATGTGGATAGGTGGATTAGTAGATTTATTTAAATAAAGTATCAGTGCAAGGGGTCTGCCGTAACTGGAATGGTATCTCTTGGTAAATGTCTTCCATACCTAAGACAGCTGATACTTTATTAGAAATATGAGAACATACATTATACTTGGAATGCACAATTCAGCAACATCATTTTTAGCTAAATGCTTAAAGTTGGGTGGAGTAAATATTGGAGAAAACTTATTACAAGCCAACGATGAGAAGCCAGATGGATTTTATGAAAATCTTGACTTCTTAAACCTAAATGAAGAGATATTGAGAAATGCCGAAGGATCTTGGAATAACCCCCCGAGCGAAGAAGCAATTCATAAAGCGGCGAACAAAGAAAAAATCAAAGAAACGATTAAAAGAAATCAATCAGAAATGTGGGGATGGAAAGACCCCCGAACAG
>JALTGF010000052.1 GCA_027077325.1 archaeon | reverse complement strand
TAATAATTAGACAAGATATTGCCTCGATAGCTCAGCTGGCTAGAGCGCCTGTCTTGTACAGCCTTTTAACATGTGAACGGGTAAGTGCTTGCGCCATCCTGAAAAGGCTGGCGAAAAATATGCTACACTCGCTTCGCGAGATAGCATGGCTCGCGCGCAAGCGCGCTCGCATAAGGCTCAAGCAAACAGGAGGTCGGGAGTTCAACTCTCCCTCGGGGCTTTAAACATTAACATCTTGGTGGGAAAAGCGGGATTGAAGACTACAGGAAAATGGGTTGGAAATATAGGTATGTGTGCCCCTTTTGCAAGGGGGAGAACTCTGTATCCCTAAAGCAAATTAAAAAAGGAAGAGTAATATATTGCAGGCACTGCCTACTCAAAGTTCCGGAAAGAATAAGGGAAGAAGCGCTCGGCTACTTTTTCTGTAAAAAGCTATAAGCAAGGAGAAGCAAAGCGCTGGCTCTTAAAAAAATATTTAAATGGATACATTTAAACTTATATAATGATAAATGAGGGGTTAAAATGGGAAGAAAAACTGTATCGTTAAGTGTTGATGAGAAAATTTATGATGAATATAAAAAATATTGTGATGAGAGAGGAATTATTTTGTCTAAACAAGTTGAAATGTTTATGAAAAAAGAATTAGAGAAAATTAAAATAGGTAGAGAATATGACTAAAGAAGGATATATTAAGGATTTTATATCAGACCAAGAAGTAAAAGCAACTCCTGAAGAAGTTGAAGCTGTACAAGTTTTTGCTAGAACTTTAGTAGAAGATTATGGATACAAAAAATCCCAAATACAAACACATCCACAGTGGAGAGTAAAAGCCAGACCTTCCGATAAGAAAAAAGAATATCCAGTGGATATTGCAGTATTTAAATCAGATAAAAAATCTGATGAAAATCTATGGATAGTTGTTGAATGTAAAAAGAAAAATAGAAAGGATGGTAAATCACAATTACAAGATTATCTAAGATTTTCTGAAGCACCTCTTGGAGTGTGGTTTAATAGTAAGGAAAGACTATTCTTGAAAAAAATTGAAAAAAAAGGTAAAGTTTATTTTGAGGAGATACCTAATATACCAAAAGCTGGTCAAAGAATCGAAGATATAGGAAAATTTAAGAGAAGAGATCTGGAAAAATCTCACAATTTAAAATTCGTTTTTCAAGCGATGAGAAATTATTTGGCAGGGATGGCAGTTGGAGTGACAAGAGACGAAGTATTTGCTCAACAACTTATCAATATAATCTTTTGTAAAATATTTGATGAAAAATTTACTAAACCTGACGATATAGTAAAATTCAGGGCAGGAGTGGGAGAAGATCCAAAAAAAATCAAAGAACGGATTATAAAAATTTTTGAGGGAGATAAGACTTTAGATAAAAGCGATCCCTTCTATTATGGTGTTAAAGGAAAGTATAAAGAAGTCATAGATCCCGACGATAAGATAACATTAGATGCTAAATCAATAGCATATACCGTTGGAGAATTACAAAATTTCTGTTTGCTAGAAGCAGAAAGAGATGTTATAGCTGATGCGTTTGAAACCTTTATTGGACCAGCTCTCAAAGGTTCTCAAGGACAATTTTTTACTCCGAGAAATGTCATACAAACGCTTGTAGAGGTCATAGATCCTTCCCCCGAAGATTTAATTTTAGATCCTGCTTGTGGAAGTGGTGGTTTTTTGGTAGATAGTTTACGATATGTATGGAAAAAGGTAGAACAAGAAGGACAAAAATATGGATGGTCACCTTATGAAATAGAAAGAGAAAAAAATAGAGTAGCTAATGAAAACTTTAGAGGAATTGATAAAGATTATTTCTTATCAAAAGTGACGAAAGCTTACATGGCCATAATTGGTGACGGAAAAGGTGGAGTATTTTGTGAGGATAGCCTTGATAACTCAAAAAATTGGAAGAGTAAAACTAGAGAAAAAATAAAATTTGAAATGTTTGATATCGTTTTAACAAATCCGCCTTTCGGTTCTAAAATTAAAGTAGAAGGTGAGGAAAAATTAAAGCAATTTGACTTAGCTTATAAATGGAAAAAAGAAGAAGATCGATTTGAAAGAACGAATATTTTAAAAGAAACTGAAGAACCACAGGTTTTATTTATTGAAAGATGTTTACATTTTCTCAAGGATGGTGGTATTTTAGGTATCGTTCTTCCAGAGACATATTTCCATGCCCCACAGAGTAGGTATATACTGGGATTTATAAAAAAACATAATATCAAGGCAATAATTGATTTGGCTCATAACACATTTAGACCAAATTGTAACGCAAAAACAATGTTATTAGTTCTTCAGAAAAATGTGCCTCAACAAGATAAAATAATAATGGCTGTTGCTGAAGAGGTGGGACACGATCACAATGGTAAACTAATTTATCGTTTTGATTATGAAAAACAAAAATTTACCAATGAGTTGTGGGATGATACAGTTATAATTAGAAAAGAAATTAAAGATCCAGAGAATAAGAATAACCATAATGTTTTTGTTATAGGCAAAGAGGAGATTAAACACGATACTTATGTACCACGATATTACTGGAAAAGAAGAGAGGAAGAACTTAAAAAAGCAGCAGAGAAACAAGGATTGGAACTTATTCAAATAAAAGAATTATTGAAAAATAAGATAATTGTAGCTTTTGATGGGCATGGTTCACCACCAGGTAAATTTAAAGGCAGAGGGGAGATACCATATATCCGAGTAAAAGATATAGTTAATTGGGAACTTTATAAAGATCCAACATCTTTAATACCCTTTCATGTGTATCAAAAAATTAAAGGTAAAAACGGCGTTGATTTACGAGAAAGAGATCTAATATTTGTTAGAAGAGGCAGTTACAGGATAGGTACAGTTGCTATGGTCTCTCCTTATGACAAACAAGTACTTCTAACTAGAGAATTGCTTGTTTTAAGAGTGATAAATGAAAAAAATAGATGGGACATAAACCCATATTATCTAATTTATTTATTATCTCATGAACTAACACAACAACAGCTATACAATAAAATATTTATCGAGACAACTTTGCCTAATATTGGTGATCGTTGGAAAGAGTTGTATTTGCCAATAGCAAAGAATAGAAATCAAAGATTAAAAATAAGTAAAAGAATAAAAGATGCTTTTTATAAAAAATGGGCGGCTGTTTCTGAAATTCATAAATTGAGAGAAGAGTTTGGAAATATTGTCACTTAAGATGATAAAAGATGATTAGGAAAGATAAGAAGAAAAAATCAAGAAGAGACGATTTTTCTAAACTAGAGTATATTAAAGATATAGATTCAGAAAAATGGTCAGATGATTCTTTTGTTACCCAAGTTTCTATAAGCAAAAATTCAAATGATTACGAAGGAATTAAAATAAGAACTGCCAAAACACAACCATATTTTAAAGAGCATCATCCCGGGGTGTGGATTCCTAAAAGCATTAATTTAAAGGAGTGGTTTAATTGGCTTTACAAAACATTGAGGAGATTTGTATCTCAAATCTGGGGCAAGGAAATATCGGATATTGCAGAAGAACTTGAATATTATAAAAAACAAGAACAAGAACTAGAAAAAGAACTACAAGAATTGAGAAGCGAACAAATAACAAAGGAGCAGCATATTCAAGAGTTGAAAGAAAAATTAAATAGAAAAGAGAATGAATTAGAATTAGCGAAAGAAATTATCAACAAATTAGAAGATTATGAAAAAGCTTTAAAGGAATTAGAAAATAAAATAGAAGATTCTTACAAAAACAATAAACGAAATGAAACCGAGATAAAAAAGAAGATAAGAGAAAATAGGTGGGTTCTTGGTATTGATTGCGAAGTAAAAGCAAAAGAAAAAGAAGTAGATCCCCAACTTGCTATTGACTTGCACATTAAAACAGATCTTGGAGAAAACAAAATTTTTGAATTCAAAAGTCCAAATCTCAAGCCATTTTTTAAGAAAAAAGAAGATGGAAGATTACATATTACTAACGAACTTGCTGAAGGTCTTAATCAATTAATTATGTATATGAGAATGTCAGATGTATATAGTGAATACAGCACAGCAGGAGTTTATAAAATTCAGGCACCTGTTGGTTATATTGTGATTGGCTACAAATTAGATAAGGAACAGATTAAATGGATTGATGAATGGAATAGGCATTTAAGACCCCATATAAGAATTATTACTTTTGATGAACTTCTAAAAACAGCAGAATTACAATTAGAAAATATAAGATATGCTAGAAAAATAGAATTTAAAAATAAAAGAACGCTCACCCGTTAGAAAAATCTTTGGGCGGCGGGAAAGATAGAAAATTTTTCTGAAAGAGTTTACTCTTGATCACAGTTATTACCTGCGCCTCACAAATTCACAAACCCCCTAATCACTCCCTTATTCCTAACCTCTGGATGAAACAAAACCCCGTAAATTTCCTTTTTCTTGTGCTTTATTGCCTGGGCGCATTTTTCTGATTTTGCAAGGACTTCAAAACTTTCAGATGGCTCAAATGATAGGTTGTGAAGCTCGTACGCCTTAAACTTTGAGGAAAACAAGGGGTTTTCTTTTAATGTTTCAATTTCAGTCATTCCAATTTCTGTGCACTTTTTTACAGAGGAGCCAAAAACAAGCGCAATCACCTGCACACCGGCGCAAATTCCAAGGACGCTTCCTTTAAAAGTTTTCAGCCATTGAAACTTTTCCAAATGGTCAAGATAAGCAACATCTTTTAAAGGCGCGCCGCAGAGGACTACTTTTTCATAGTTGCTAAAGTCCTGTGGCAAGTTTAAGTAATGCCTTACTTCACAGTTCCCGGCAAGTGAAACAATCGGCTCCACGAATTCAGAAAATGCGAGAGAATTTTCCTTTTGGTTCATGTCGATAATTAAAATCATTTTTCAGCCAGCCTCGCTTTCTTTATTATAAAAATTCCTGAGTCCCTGCCTGCCTTTACTTCTGATTCAAGAATCTCAATACTCTTTTTGAAAAACGGTGCATCCAGAACAGTTGTTTCAATTTCCCCGCCCTCGCCGGAAGGGCTTATCTTGTATTTCTCGCGAAGTTTAACAAGTTCCTTCACAGTTTCTTCATCCAGCGCGCGGCCGAGCCATTCTTTGTTGAGAGGATAAGCAAAAACCCCAGAGATAATTACTTTAAAATTGTTTTTTAGGATTTCATAAAGCAGGGATTCCTGGCCTTTTAGCCAAAGCGGATTAAAGCACCAAAGGTTTAGGTCATTGCAAATTCTTTGCACGCGCGACGCCTGGTAAACGGACTCAATCGCGCCGGTCACAACGCCTCCAATCCCGAATTTTTCTTTTGCTTCCTGAATTGCGGCTTTCAAGTCTTCAAGCTCTTTCTCTTTTTCCCCCGGCGTGAGCTTTTGGATTAGAGGAAGGCCAATTGCTTCTGCCTGGAGCTTTGTAATTTCAATGTTTGGGGTGTGAAACATGAAGCTTTCTTTGTTTTCAGAAAGGATGGAAATTAAGCAAGCCACTTCTTCTTTTTGCATTGCCTTAAACAAAGCATAGGCTGAATCCTTTCCCCCTGAGAAAAGAACTGCAAGTTTCATAAAGGTATAATTGAAGTTAATAGTTTAAAAAATATAGGACAAATCAAAAGTTATAAATCTTGTAAACCATACTTTGTTGATTATGAGCACTGAAGGGATAGCCAGGATAAAAAAGTTGTATCCAATATGGTTTCTGATATGGCTTGCTTTTTTGTACTTGGTATTTCAATATAATTTGCAGGATTACCTATTGTGGCTGGTGATTATTCTCACATTAAAGGACATTTTCATAGACCCTATTTATGAAAGGTCAATTCCATATTCGCTTGAACACGGGCCACTTGTGATACTAATCTCAGTTATAGGCCTGCTGGAGATATTTGGGGTTATCCCTCCCAGGGGGCTTGTTTCCCCAGTCCTTATAGGAATTATTTCCCCGCTAACAACAGGAATAGCAATTGTTGACAGTTTTATAGATTTTACTCAGGACGTATATTATAATAAGAAAACAGGTAATAAAAAGGAGAAACAATGAAATACACATTAGTTACAGGTGGCGCGGGATATATTGGGAGCCATATAGTTCACTACTTAAAAAAATCCGGGAAAAACATAATTGTCTTGGATAATTTGTCAAATGGCCACAAAGAAGCACTTCCAAAAGGCACAACATTTTACAAGATTGACCTATCTGATAAAAAGGGATTAGACAAAATTTTTAACAAGCATGATATTGATTCTGTAATCCATCTGGCTGGTTCCATAGAAGTTGGTGAATCGGAGAGGGACCCAAAAAAATTTTTTAGAAACAATGTTGTGAATACAATAAATTTGCTGGATGCGATGATACAGCATAACTGCTTAAAGTTGGTATTTTCCTCATCAGCAGCAGTTTATGGAGTTCCCGTATACACACCAATTACAGAAGACCATCCGAAAAAACCTATAAACACCTATGGACTGACAAAATTGATGGTTGAACAAATACTGAGAAGATATGATAAATCCTATGGTCTTAAGTATGTTGCTTTGAGATATTTCAATGTTGCCGGGGCAGACTTTAGCGGGGACATTGGCGAGGACCACCAGCCTGAAACTCACTTAATACCGCTAGTTTTGCAGGTAGCATTGAAAAAACGCAAGGAGATAAGCGTATATGGAACAGACTATCCAACCAAGGACGGCACAGCAGTTAGAGATTATATTCATGTCCTAGATATTTGCAAGGCACACAAACTTGCCCTTGAGTATATGGGGGATCATATGAAAAGTGAGGAAGTCAATCTTGGAAATGAGAAAGGATACTCTGTCAAAGACATTATAGAAGCATGCAGAAAGATTACTAGCATGGAGATACCAGTAACCTATGAAAAAAGGAGGGCGGGAGACCCACCAGTGCTTATTGCGTCCTATAAAAAAGCAAAAAAACTTTTTGGTTGGAGCCCTGAGTATGGGATAAATGAAATTATTTCAAGCGCGTGGGAATGGCATAGCAAGCATCCAAATGGATATGGCGATTAGAAAATCATAAACTATTTAGGGTATCATCTATCTAATGTATACATATCAAGATGAAGACAAAAATATTTAATGAGTATGTAATGGCGATAGTTCTAGTCTTTCTACTGACTGCTATTAGCGTAAATATTTATGACATGATTTCATTTCCTGTCATAAAAAACTGGAATTATAATCAAATACAAGAAATAAACAAAACACAAAGCAATTTTTCATTTGTGGTTTTTGGAGACAATAAGAATTCAGTAACAACATTTAATTCTTTAATAAAAAAAGTAAATAAGGAAAATGTCCTGTTTTCTATTGATGATGGCGATTTGGCTTTTGATGGCGAGAAAGAGGCGCTTCACTTTTTTATCAAGCAAATTAAAAACTTTAATAAACCATTGCTTACCGTGATAGGTAATCACGAACTGATAGGAAACGGAAGGGGAAATTATTATGATATGTTTGGGAGATTCTATTACTCTTTTGCCCTCAATAATAGTTATTTCCTGATTTTGGATGATTCAAATGAAAAATGCATTGACAGTTGGCAAATGAATTGGTTAAAAAATGAACTGCAAAAAAGCCAGGATTATCGATATCGCTTTGTTTTCATGCATGTGCCACTGTATGACCCGAGAGAGAGCAATCACACCACATATTATGGATTGGAGAATAGGTCCTGTGCAAGAAACTTGAATAATCTTTTTCACAGGTACAATGTAACTATGGTTTTTGCATCTCATGTGCATGGATATTTCAGAGGCAATTGGAGCAATACGCCGTACATTGTCACCGGGGGTGCAGGCGCCGAACTAATGGGCTCCGATCCCAAACACTATTTTTACCATTATATTAAGGTAAGTGTTTCAAACAAAAAAGTTGAGTACAAAGTTGTTAGGTTAAAGTCTCCCGAATTTGATATATTAGATAGGATTGGCCACACATTAGTTATCTACATCTATTCATTCTTAATCATTAATTTTTGGGATATAGTCCTAGTTACTGCCATAGCATATCTACTGATTTACCACGTAATTATTAAAAAAGAATGGCTAATCTGGAATTATAAAAAGAAACTAAAGATAATTAAAGAAGAATTGGAAAAAGGTAAATGAAAATATTATTTGGTGTCTTTGACTGGGGACTTGGGCATGCAACAAGAGATATCCCGCTAATTGATGAACTTCTAAAAAAGCACGAGGTACATATAATTAGTACAGGAAGGGCACTTGAACTTCTTAAAAATCAATTCAAAGAAAATTGCATATATTATGATGTTCCAAGTGTTTATGTCCCATACAACAAAACGCGATTTTTTGTGCCCTATTTTGTGATGTCAATACCAAGGGTTCTGAGAAGTTTGAGAACTGCAAGAAAACAATCTGAAAAGATAATAAAAAAAGGGTTTGACAAGATAATCTCTGACTGCCGGTTTGATGTTTATGATATCCCGGAAAAATCATATCTCATAAACCACCAGCTGAGAATTAAAGCCCCATATGGCGTTGAAAACCCACTGGAGTGGTGGCTTGCAAAAATGATGAGAAAGTATGGAAAGATTATTGTCCCAGATTTTGATGAAAATAGTTTGGCAGGAGACCTTGACCATAATTTGAGGTACATCCAAGAGGAAAAAATAGAATACATTGGAATTTTATCACATCTAAAAAAGCTAGAATTAAGAAAGGATATAAATTATTTTATTTCAATTTCAGGCCCAGAGCCACAGAGAACTGTTTTTGAAAAAAAAATTATGGAGCAAATTAATTCTTTAAATTATGGGAAAGTTGTTATTGCAGGCGGAAATCCAAGCGCAAAGATTGAGAAACACTTTAAAAATATAACATTCTACAGTTTTTTGGATGCAAAAAAACAAGAGGAAACAATGAACCGCGCAAGATTTATAATAAGCCGTCCTGGCTATACTACAATGATGGAACTGGCCGAGCTAAATAAAAATGCATTACTTATACCAACTCCGGGGCAGACAGAACAGGAGTATTTGGCGAGGTATTATGAAGAGAAAGGATATTTTAGGTATGTTAATCAAAATGAAATGAATTTAAAAGAAGACATAGGAAAATCCAAGAATCTTAATGGGTTCAGCCCATTGTGGGATACTAGAGAATCTGTAAAAAAGTTTATGCAAGTAATTGAGGAGAACTAAGATGAGCTTTCTTACCTTTGTCGGGGCACTGGCTTTTATTCAAGGGCAGAGATACCCTCTCGTTTTTATTGCAATGATTATTGAAGGCCCAATAATTACCTCTGCCTCGGCTTTTGCTGCCTCCTTAGGACTTTTTGATGTTTACGTAATATTTGCCCTTTCCATACTTGGGAATCTTGTCGCAGACTTGGTGTTCTTTTCTATTGGCTATTTTGGCAAAAAAAAGTTTATTAAGAGATACGGAAAGCATCTTGGGCTATCAAAATCACGCATTGCCACAATATATTCTTACCTAAAGAAACACGCTGTAAAGACATTGATTGCGATAAAACTTTCGCCAGTAGTTCCGGGGCTTGGAATTGTGCTTATTGCCCACAATATGTCTTTCAAAAAATTTTTCCTGGTAAGTCTTGGTATCAACATTCCAATAGCGCTATTTTTTACATTAGTTGGGTTTTATTTTGGCCTAGCATTCAACAAATTTACAGAATATTTTAATTTAGTTACAGCATTGATTGTATTTATCGTTTGTTTAAGTGTTTTAATTCCCTTGATATCTAAGGGAGTTTCAAAAATTACAACAAGGGGGTTAGTAAAACTTAAAAAATAGATTTGATTAGTATGAAAATTGCCATATTCTCAGATAATTTTTATCCGGAAATAAGTGGGATTAGTGATTCCATAATTGAGGTATCAAAGAATCTTGCAAAAAGAGGCCATTACATAAATGTTTATGTTCCTTACTATTCAAAAAAAGATTATGAATTTGTAAATCTTCCTTTCCGCGAATTAGAGATAGATAAAAAAGTTAGGGTCATACGACTAAAATCGTTCCCATTTAAGACAGGCACTGGACAAGGAAGAGCAGCGATACCCATTGGAACTAGTTTAAGACATATAAAAAAATTTAAGCCAGATGTTATTCATGTCCACTCCCCTTTTGGGGCAGGAATTGAAGCAGTAATAGCTTCAAGAATTTTTCGAATTCCTTTAATTGGCACAAATCATACATATATCCAAGGGTATGTCAAAAATTATCACAGGTTAGGGAACTTATTTGCAAAATATTATAGCTACTATTACAATAGATGCAGATTTATTAGTTCCCCGAGCAAAACA
Organism: archaeon; assembly: GCA_027077325.1. Classification (GTDB taxonomy): domain Archaea; phylum Undinarchaeota; class Undinarchaeia; order Undinarchaeales; family JALTGF01; genus JALTGF01. Next base: position 24,116 of record JALTGF010000052.1, on the reverse strand, counting down.
ATTCTAGATGGAATGAAAAGGCAAGGTTTGAAAATACCAGCTAATGTAGTTCCAAATCCAGTTAATTTTCCGGTTTCTGTTTTGTCAAAAAAGAAAAAGCAAGCAATTAGGGAAAAGTATGGATTATCGAGATTCAACACAGTGTATTGCGGGCGACTGTCTGATGAGAAAAATATCGACGTTATAATAAAGGCAGTTTCACTGGTTAAAAAGAAAATCCCAGAAATAACACTCACTTTGATAGGGAAAGGTATTTCAGAGGATAAACTTCGTGCACTTTCTAAAGAGCTAGGTGTTGAAAGTTCTGTTAGATTCCTTGGGTTTCTTAATAAGAAAGAGATAGCAGACATTTATAAAATAAGCAAAGTTTTTGTTATTACAAGTACAGTTGAAACACAATGCCTGGCAGCAATGCATGCAATGGCAAATTCCCTGCCCGTTATAGGGGTTAAAGCCTCTGCTTTACCAGAATACATTAATAACAAGAATGGGTTTCTTGTAAATCCTGGAGATTACCGTTCTATTGCAGAAAAAATAGAATTGCTATTCAAAAATCCAAAGAAACAGAAAGAGCTTGGAGAAGGTGGAAAAAGATTTGTAATGCAGTTCTCGGCTTCTAAGATTGCAAAGATATGGGAAGACATTTATGAAAAATATCGAAGAGGATAAGTTCATATATCTCAGTTAATTATTTAGTAGAATAAAGAAGTCCCCCGACCTGGATTTGAACCTGGAACCTGCCGGTTTCTACTCGCAACGCGAGTGACGAACTACAGCCGGCCGCTCTACCGTTGAGCTATCGGGGGAACCTTATCATTATTTTTATAGGAAATATAAATAAATATCTCTTGAGAATATAAGGGCGATGAGCGAGAAAAGAATTTACCGGAACAGCAATGGCAAGGAGATTGAGGTTTACATTTCTAAGCCATTTAAAACCAGCACTGGCTATTATGTAAATGTCGATGTGCTACCAAGAAAAGGACACCTGAGAATGTACTTTTACAAGGAAAAAAGGGAAAGGATTGCTTATTTTGAAGGGCCAAAAGTTAGAAGCCCGTACAAAAGGCAGGGTATCGGTAGTGCTTTAATAAATGTTGCTAAGGGATATGCAATAGAAAAAGGCACTACAATAATAAAGGGAATGGCACTTTTAGGAGAGCATATGCCAAACGAAGAAACCAAAGCGCTTTGGAAGATATATGAAAAAGCAGGGTTTAAAGAGAAGGACGGGATGTGGAGATTTGAAGTTAAAAAATGAAAAATAAAAAATTAGGGCTATGGTCAGCAATATCCATTGGGATAGGTGGCATGGTAGGCGCCGGAATTTTTTCTATATTAGGGACTGCATGTGAAATTGCTGGTAATGCAGTTTATATTTCTTTTATAATAGCCGGAGCACTTGCATTGTTTAGTACATATTCTTATGCAAAGTTAAGCATGAGATTTCCATCAGCAGGCGGGCCAGTTGAGTTCCTAATAAGGGGGCTTGGAGACAACGTATTAAGCGGCGCGTTCAATACTTTACTATGGGTTGGGTACATATTTGCCCTTGCACTTTACGCGAGAGCATTTGCAGCTTATGCCCTTACTTTTTTTCCAAACAGCCCAGCATATAACATGAATTTAATTTCGGGTGGGATAATAGTTTTGTTTACAATTGTTAATTTTATTGGATCTGAGGCAATGGGAAAATCAGAGTTGTTTATAGTTACCGTAAAGGTTGGAGTTCTGATACTGTTTGCAGGAATTGGCTCACTCTTTATAAAACCGCAACTTCTCTCTGTCTCAAAATGGACACCGGCAAGCAGCATTTTATTTGCAGCAGCAGTTGTATTTCTTGCTTATGAAGGCTTTGGGCTTATTACAAATGCTGCAGAGGATGTAAAAAACCCTATAAAAACAATTCCAAGGGCATTGTATCTTAGTGTGATTATGGTAATTATGATATATGTTGGCGTTTCAATTGCTGTAATTGGAAATTTGCCAGTATCTGAAATCATAAAAGCAAAAGATTATGCACTTGCAGAAGCGGCCAAGCCATTTTTAGGGTTAGTTGGATTTAAAGCGATAGCAATTGCAGCTATGTTCTCAACAGCATCTGCTATTAACGCCACTTTATATGGTGGTGCAAATGTGAGTTACATAATTGCAAAGTATGGAGAACTGCCAAGGATTTTTGAAAGAAAGGTATGGGGGAAGGACATTGAAGGGCTATTTATAACTGCAGGGCTGGTTATTTTAATTACAGACTTGTTTGACCTAAGCAAAATTGCAATGCTAGGGAGTGCAATGTTTTTGTTGATATATCTAGCAGTAAACATTGGACACTTGAGAGTGTATAAAAGAACAAAGGCAAACCCATACATAATTTGGATTTCAATTCTAGGGAGCATTATAGCGTTTATCGTACTGGCCTATTACTTAGTAAATACGTCAATGATAACATTGATAACACTAATTGCGATATTTTTTGCCTCTTTTTTAGTTGAATGGATATACAGGGCTTATAATAATAGGTCTCTAAAGGTGAGGAGAGTAATCAAAATTTGATTAAAATAGTAACCTTTATATACTCAAATAACATTTATGTAGAGAGTCTGACGGCCATAGTGGAGGGGAAACACCTGTTCCCATTCCGAACACAGCAGTTAAGCCCTCCGACGATCTGTTGAGTACTGCACTTCGGTGCGGAAAAAGCAGGACGCTGTCAGGCACTTAGCATTAAAAAAATCTCATGGTCGTTCCACTACACAAAGTGAATCTTAAAACATACACAGAGGGGAGAGTCTAGAATTTATTTGAGTTATTAAGGTATAGACTAATTGCTATGTGATGGGGGCGGCCAAAAATAAATGCTGCCCTGGTGGTGTAGTGGCTATCATACGGCCCTGTCGAGGCCGTGACCCGGATTCGAATTCCGGCCAGGGCGCTTAAAAGGTCGGGCCCGTAGCTCAGGCTGGGAGAGCACTTGGCTTTTAAGCCGAAAGGCGAAGAAACCAAGGGGTCGCGGGTTCAAAATACACATTGCATAGGCAATGTGAAGGAAAATCCCGTCGGGCCCCCCATAGTATAATAAAATAAGATGGAAGAGGAAAACGATATAAAAATAGACATAAGCAAGCACGAATTTGTCCCAAAGCACGAACTTCTCTCAGATAAGGAAAGTGAGAAGTTACTAAAGGAGTTAGGGGTTACACGATTGCAACTTCCAAAAATATTAAAGAAAGACCGGGCGATACATCACCTAAAAGCAAAGAGAGGGGACATTATAAAGATAACGCGGAACAGCAAAACTGCTGGAAAAGCAATATATTATAGGGTTGTGATATGATGGATAAAAGGTATGATAGTCTTATAAAAGCATTTGTCGAAGAAAATGGATTAATAAATCACCAGATTGAGTCATATAATGATTTTATTGAGAACGGATTACAGAAAGTTGTTGATGAAGTTGGAGTTATCCAACCAGAAATTGAAAATTTTGAGATTCGCCTAGAGAACATAAAGATTGGGAAACCAGCAGTTAGGGAAGCAAATGGATCAATTAGGAAGATACTCCCTAATGAAGCAAGACTTAGGGACTTGACTTATTCAGCACCATTATTCTTAGAGATGGTTCCAATAAAAGATGGCGTTGACCAAGACAAGATAACCCCAAAAATTGGCGAAATCCCTGTTATGTTGAAGTCAAACATATGCCTGCTAAATGGAATGAGCAGAGAAGAACTAATAAAAGCAGGGGAGGATCCTGAAGATCCAGGCGGCTACTTTATTGTAAATGGAACCGAGAGAGTTATTATTTTAGTTGAGGATCTCGCAGCAAATAAGCTAAACTTAGAGCAAGTCACAACTGGAACAAACACGGAATCCGTCCGTGTGTTTTCTGAAGGCAGCTGGTACAGGCGTAGAAACAGCGTGGATGAAAAGAAGGACGGGAATATTGTAGTCACCACGCCCCCATTCTCAAAACAGATACCATTTGTAGTTGTTATGCGCGCACTTGGGATTGAAAAAGATTCAAAGATAGTTGAGATGGTCTCAGATGACCCAGAAGTCCAAGCAGAGTTATATGTAAGCTTTGAAGAAGCAGCAGAGTACAACACCGTGGATGAAGCCTTAGACTATCTTGGAAAGAAAGTTGCATTTGGACAAAACAAGCCAGAAAGAATTGAGAGGGCAAAGAGAATTTTAGATACATTTTTACTACCACATATTGGGCTACTGCCAAAGGACAGGACTAGGAAGGCGTACTACTTAGCAAAAATGGCAGAGAGAGTTATTAAGCTACATTTAAAGAAAACAAGAGTGGATGATAAAGACCACTACTCAAACAAGAGACTGAGACTTGCAGGAACTTTATTTGAGGACTTGTTCAGGGTTGCATTTAGGGCATTGATTAATAACACCGTTTATTCTCTTGAAAAAGCATACAAGAGAAACAGGAAGATGTCAGTTATAACTACAATTAGATCAAACTTCCTTACAGAAAGAATTCAACACGCTGTTGCAACAGGTGCATGGATTGGCAACAGGCAAGGGGTTTCACAGCATTTGGATAGGATGAATTTCCTTTCATCAATGTCACACAGAAGGAGGGTTAGGTCATTGTTAAGTACAACACAACCTCATTTCGAGGCCCGTGACCTTCATGCAACTCATTGGGGAAGGCTTTGCCCAAATGAAACTCCAGAAGGGTCAAACATAGGGCTTGTTAAGAACCTTTCACTTTTAGCTAAGATAACGAGAAGCAGGGATGATGCTTTAATTGAAGAAAATTTAAGAAAACTAGGAGTTAAGCTTCCAGAATGAAAAAACAAATCAAGACCGCACAAGAACATACCAAAAAAGAGAAGGTGTACAAGGTTTATCTAAATGGGAGAATTATTGGAGAAACAACAAAGCCAAAGAGTATTGTCATTAATTTAAAAGATATGAGGAACCGAGGAATTATTTCTCCTGAAGTCAGCATATCGTATTCTAGAGAAGAGTCCGAGATAGATATATGGAGTGACGAAGGGCGGGTAATTAGGCCATTAATAAAAGTTGAAGAAGGAAAGCCTAAACTCACCCAGGAGCACATTGAGAAATTAAACTCTGGTGAACTTACTTGGGATGACTTACTAAGGGAGGGTGTTATTGAGTATCTTGATGCATCTGAAGAAGAAAACGCATATGTTGCAATAAATAAAGAGGATTTAACACCAGAGCATACACATCTTGAGATAGACCCTGCAGTAATATTTGGGATTTGCGCAGGCCTTGTTCCGTTCTTAAATCACAACATGGCAACCCGTGTAACATTAGGGGCAAATATGTCAAAGCAAGGGATAGGGTTGTATACTGCAAATTTCAATATTAGGACAGACACCCAGAGGCATATTTTATATTACCCCCAAAAGCCAATTGTTAAAACACTTGGGTCAGATATAATTAATTATAATAGAAGACCATCTGGACAAAATTTTGTTGTTGCAATTATTTCATACAAAGGGTACAACATGCAGGATGCATTAATTATGAACAAGGCATCAATTGAGAGGGGGTTAGGAAGGTCAGTATTCTTTAGGACATATAAGGCAGAGGAAAGAAAATATCCGGGAGGACAAGTTGATAAAATAGAGATTCCAGACAAAGAAGTAAGAGGATACTTGTCAGAGCACGCCTATCGCTATTTAGACGAAGATGGGGTTATAGAGCCAGAATGCGTAGTTGGCGAAGGAGATGTATTAATTGGAAAGACATCCCCACCAAGATTCTTAGAAGTTATGGAAGAATTTGGAAGGTCTGTTGAGCATAGAAGAGAAAGTTCTGTTGCCGTTAGGGTTGGGGAAGGCGGAATTGTTGATAATGTTTTAGTTTCTGAAAATTTAGATGGAGACAAACTTGTGAAAGTAAAGACAAGAGACACTAGAATCCCAGAAATTGGAGATAAGTTTGCTTCACGGCATGGACAAAAAGGAGTTATTGGGATGATAGTCCCACAAGAGGATATGCCATTTACTGAGCAAGGGATAACACCAGATTTGATAATTAATCCTCACGCAATACCTTCAAGAATGACAGTAGGGCAGTTATTAGAAACAGTTGGAGGAAAACTTGGATCGCTTGAAGGCAGATTTATTGATGGAACCCCATTTTCAGGTGAGCCAGAAGAGCAAATGAGAGAAGCATTGAAGAAGTATGGCTTTAAGAGCACTGGAAAAGAAGTTATGTACAATGGAGTTACAGGAGTAAAATTAGAAGCAGAGATTTTTGTTGGCGTTGTTTATTATCAAAAATTAAAGCACATGGTTATTGACAAGATAAGGGCAAGGTCGAGAGGTCCTGTCCAGATACTTACAAGACAGCCAACTGCTGGAAAAGCAAGAGAAGGTGGGCTAAGGCTTGGAGAAATGGAAAAGGACTGCCTAGTTGGTCACGGCGCTGCGCTCCTATTAAAAGAACGCCTGCTAGATGAGTCAGATAAAACAATAGTCCCAGTATGCACAAAGTGTGGGACCGTAGCGGTTTATGATAAATTTAGGGATTATGCTTATTGCCCAATTTGTGGTGAAAATGCAGACGTAGAATTTGTAGAGATGTCTTATGCATTTAAGCTTCTGCTTGATGAGATGAAATCAATGGGCATTTATCCAAAATTAATATTGGAGGATAAGGGGTAGATGATTGAAGTCAATAAGAAAATTGGAAAGATAAAATTTGGGATACTAAGCCCAAAAATGATTAAGAAAATGGCAGTGGCTAAGATAGTCACTCCAGATACTCACGATACAGATGGTTATCCAATTAAGGGTGGGCTGATGGACCCACGAATGGGAGTTATTGATCCCGGACTTAGGTGCAGGACATGTAAGTCAAAAATGGGTGACTGCCCTGGCCACTTCGGATATATTGAACTTGCAAGGCCAGTAATTCATGTGGGCTACGCAAAATATATTCACAACATTCTACAAGCAACATGTAGTGAGTGCTCAAGAGTTTTGCTCCCTCAACAAAAAATTGACGAGTACAAGAAAAGGCTAGATAATGTGCTAGGGGGAGAGATTGAGTTTGAAAGCATTGTAAAGGATGTATTTAAAGAAGCAAAAAAAGCAAGTACATGCCCACACTGTGGTGCAAAACAGCATAAAATAAAGTTTGAAAAACCAACAACATACATAGAAGGAACCCAGAGATTAATGCCAACAGACATAAGGGATCGACTTGAAAAAATACCAGATGATGATGCTTACATTTTTGGGCTTAAGCCAGAAACTGCAAGGCCAGAATGGATGGTGCTTACTGTTTTGCCAGTTCCGCCGGTCACAACAAGACCATCAATAACGCTTGAAACAGGTGAAAGGTCTGAAGATGACTTAACACACAAACTCGTGGATATTATCAGACTTAACCAAAGGTTGAAAGAGAACATAGAAGCAGGAGCGCCTCACCTAATCATAGAGGACCAGTGGGAACTTGTCCAATATCACGTAACAACTTATTTAGATAACTCAACAACAGGAATTCCTGTTGCAAGGCACAGGTCAGGAAGGCCACTTAAAACATTAAAGCAAAGGCTCAAAGGGAAAGAAGGGCGATTTAGAAACAGCCTTGCTGGAAAGCGTGTTGATTTCTCTGCAAGAACTGTAATTTCACCAGACCCAAACATAAGCATTGACGAAGTTGGGATTCCTCTCGAGATTGCTAAAGAGATGACAATACCTGAGAGGGCAACTTCAATTAATTTAGAAAAACTCAAGAAGTTAGTTTTAAGGGGAGATGAGTACCCAGGTGCAAATTATATTATTAGGCCCGATGGAAAGAGAAAGAAAATAACAGAAGATAATGCAAAGGAACTTGCAGAAGAACTAACAGTAGGGTATAAGGTAGAGCGTCACTTAGTAGATGGGGATATTGTTTTATTTAACAGACAGCCTTCACTTCACCGAATGTCAATAATGGCACACAGGGCGAGAGTAATGCCGGGGAGAACATTTAGGCTTAACTTAGCAGTTTGTACCCCATATAACGCAGACTTTGATGGGGACGAGATGAACTTGCATGTTCCCCAGACAGAGGAAGCAAGAACAGAAGCAAGAATTTTGATGCAAGTTCAAACCCAGATCAGGTCACCAAGGTTTGCAGGACCAATAATAGGGGCAATTCACGACCACATAACTGGGCTTTATTTCTTAACTAATTCTAAGTTTACTAGAAAGGAAGCAGAAGACATTCTTGCAATGGCAGGTTATACTGAAGAGTTCCCATTTAACAAAGATGAAATTGATGGAAAAGAATTGTTTAGTGTGTTTGTGCCAGACAATATAAATATTAAGTTTAAGTCAAGGGATGGGAATGATGTAATAATTAAAGATGGAAAACTAGTAAAAGGAGTTATAGATGACAGGGCAGTTGGAGCAATGGGTGGAATCTTGCTCGAGGAAGTACTAAGGAGAGGCGGAACAAATGCAGCAAGAGATTTCTTAAATGGGATCACTAAACTTTCTGTAGCATATCTTGACAGCAAGGGATTTACAACAGGTCTTGATGATGAGGACCTTCCAGAAAGTGTCAGAAAAGAAATTGGGGAGGTACTTCTTAAATCAGAAAAGAAAGTTAAAGAGTTAGTTAAAAAGTACAAAGAAGGAAATCTCAAACCATCAAAAGGAAAATCCGTTAAAGATACATTAGAAGAACTTATTATGCTTGAATTAAACAAGAGCAGAAATGCTGCTGGTGAGATTGCTGAGAAATATCTTAAGAAAGATAATTTTGCACTTACAATGGCAAAAACAGGTGCAAGAGGTTCTTTGCTTAACATAACGCAGATGAGCGCTTGTATTGGACAGCAGGCAGTTAGAGGTAAGAGAATTTTGAGAGGGTACAGGGGCAGAACTTTACCACACTTTAAGAAAGGCGACCTTGGTGCAAAATCACGTGGTTTTGTGAAAGACAGCTACAAGGAAGGGATGGACCCAATAGAATTTTTCTTCCATGCAATGGGAGGCCGCGAGTCTCTAACGGATACTGCTATGAGAACTCCAAAATCTGGGTATCTACAGAGGCGTTTAATAAACGCACTACAGGACATTCTTGTGGACTATAGTGAAACTGTTAGAGATGGCAGGGATGTTATAATCCAGTATAAATATGGAGAGGATGGGATTGACCCATCAAAATCAGATAGAGGAACAATAGATTTAGAGAGAATTGTTTCAGATGTGCAGGAGGGAGCTAAGAGATGAGCAAGATAAATGAAATTTTAAAACAAAAGAACGAAGAGCTTCCACTTAGTATTGTTAAAAGATTGGATAAGATGTATGAGGATGGTAAAATAAAGAACAAATATTTAGAGGCAGTTGTTGACGCAGTTATAGATGCGTATGGAAAGGCAAAAATAGAACCGGGGGAAGGAGTCGGAGTTATTGCAGCACAGTCAATTGGAGAGCCAGGAACACAGATGATGATGAGAACAAAACACTATGCAGGAACTGCAATGGATGTTACTAGAGGACTGCCAAGGCTGATTGAGATATTTGATGCTAGAAAAATACCAAAGACACCAATGATGACAATCTACCTAAAAAAAGAGTACAACACTCTTGAAAAAGCAGAGAAACTCGCACATGCAATTAGGGAGACGAGAATTAGGAATGTTATGAAAACAACAAGATTGAACTTCCTAAAATTTGAAGTTGAGGTTGAAATTGATAATAACGAGTTAAAGAAGAGAGGCGTAACATTATCAAAACTTGAAAAGACAATGAAGGAAAAGTACGGAGATGCGATTAGATTTGAAAAGAATTTGTTGATTGTCAAGAGCAAAAAAAAGTCAGCAGCAGCACTTCAAAAACTTAAAAGAGAAGTCCAAGATATGAACGTTTCTGGAGTTAAGGGGATTAGTTATGTTGTTGTTCAAAAAGAGGGGAATGATTATGTTTTATACACAAAAGGGTCAAATTTAAAAGGAGTTACACAAGTAAAAGAGATTGATTTCCACAGGACTAAGACAAATGACATTCTTGAAATAGAAAAAGTGCTTGGAATAGAAGCCGCAAGAAATGCACTTGTCTACGAAACATTAATTACACTTAAAGAAGCAGGGCTTACTGTTGATCCAAGACACATAACGCTTGTTGCTGATACAATGACTGCAGATGGAGTTGTAAAGGCAATTGGCAGACACGGCGTCTCAGGAGACAAGGCGTCAGTCCTTGCAAGAGCAAGTTTTGAAGAAACTGTAAAGCACCTCTTAAAAGCAGGTGCATATGGCGAAGTTGAGAGATTGAAGGGAGTTGTTGAGAATATAATTGTTGGACAGGTTATAGCACTTGGAACAGGAGTCCCCGAACTAATTTTAAAACCAGATTTGTTTAAAGAGAAGAAAAAATGACAATAAAACTAAATACTGAGACATTGAGGTACATTGCAGCTCTGGAGAATGAAAGCAAAGCAGTTGTCAAGGATTGCGTTGTAAATGGAGACACAATAGTTTATGTCATAGAAGAGGGGCAGATTGGCGCAGCAATTGGTAAAAACGGGGCAAACGTAAAGAAGATACGCACAAATCTTGGAAAGAAAGTACATTTAGTTGAATTTTCAAAAGATCCCGTAAAGTTTACAAGCAACTTAATTGGAAAAACCCAAAATACAATGATTAAAAACATATACCTTGAAAAAAACGGAAAAAATAAAAAGATAATAATTGAAGCAGACTTTAAAGCAAGAGGGACAATACTTGGAAAGAAAGGGAAAAACATTCAATTAATAAAAGACCTATTAAAAAGACATTACAATATTGGAGACGTTATTGTTAAGTAACATATTTAAAGGGAGGATTTTATATAGATAGTCACATGGCAAATAAGACGCGCGGACTTTTCTCCGCAAGAAGGCTAAAAAAAGCAAGGAAGAAATTTAGATGGCACGACTCTAAATATAAGCGAAGAGCCCTAAGGCTAGACATTAAGGCATCCCCACTTAGAGGTGCGCCTGCAGCCAGAGGAATTGTATTAGAGAAAGTTGGGCTTGAAGCAAAACAGCCAAATTCAGCTATAAGAAAATGCGTTCGTGTTCAATTGATAAAGAGTGGCAGGTCCGTAACTGCTTTTGCACCGGGAAATAAGGCAATTTCATTTATAGATGAACACGACGAGGTTGAGATCGCAGGAATTGGTGGACCACGCGGAAAACTAAAGGGAGATATCCCAGGTGTCAGATTTAAGGTTACTAAGGTTAATGGGATAAGCTTAAACGAACTTGTTCACGGAAGAAAAGAAAAGGCGATGAAATAGAGAAGATATGGAAGATAAAAACAAAGACAAAAAAATTGCTGGAAAACAGAAAGATTTGCAAGGAGCCAATAGTATGTTTTTGGGAAGATGGGACATCCGAAATATTACAGTTAAGGATTTAGGCCTTCAAAGATATACAGTATTAGAAAATCCAAAAATAACTTCGTTTAGCATGTATGCAAGCAAAAGATTTGGAAAGGCAAAGTACAATGTTATTGAAAGGCTTGCAAACAAACTTATGGTTACAGGCCATTTAAAAGATAGCAGGGTCCATAAAAGAGTAAGCGGAAGAGACACTGGAAAGAAACAAAGGGCGATTTCTGCTGTTTTAAAAGCATTTGAAAAAGTGGAGAAGAGGACAAAGAAAAATCCGATTCAAGTACTAATTGAAGCAATTGAAAATGCAGCTCCAAGAGAAGAGACGACAAGGATACGACATGGCGGGATCATAGTTCACAAAGCAGTTGATGTATCACCTCAAAGGAGAGTTGATCTTGCATTGAGTTTTATAGCACATGGGGCAGGACAGAGGGCATTTAAGAAGAAGACATCAATTTCAAGTGCGCTTGCAGAAGAGCTTATATCAGCATCAAACGGGGACCAGAAAGCATATTCTATTTCAAAAAAATCTGAACTTGAAAGAGTGGCATCAAGTGCCAGGTAGAGACAATGGGAAGAAGAGAAGATTTAATTGCAAAAGTAAAAGAATTAATGTGGAAGCCAGACAGGATTAGGAACATTGGGATAGTTGCACACATTGATCATGGAAAAACTACTTTATCAGATAATTTGCTTGCTGGCTCGGGCATGATTTCAGAAGAACTTGCTGGAAGACAACTTTATTTGGATTTTGACCCACAAGAGCAAGCAAGGGGGATTACAATTAATGCTGCAAACGTATCACTGGTCCATAATTACGAGAACAACGATTATTTAATTAATCTGATAGACACACCAGGTCACGTTGACTTTGGCGGCGATGTTATTCGTGCTATGAGGGCTGTCGATGGTGCAATTGTAGTTGTTGATGCTGTTGAAGGGGCAATGCCACAAACAGAAACTGTGCTTAGACAAGCACTAAGAGAGAGGGTAAAGCCAATCCTGTTTATAAACAAGGTTGATAGATTGATAAGAGAACTTAAATTAACGCCACAGGAAATGCAAGAACAATTTGTTAAGATTATCTCAAAAATTAATGACCTGATTAGGAGAAACGCACCAGAAGGAGTTGGTAAAGAATGGCGAGTAAAAGTTGAAGATGGCTCAGTTATGTTTGGTTCAGCATATCACAAATGGGCACTTTCATTCCCACATATGAAAGAGCTCAATATGACATTTAAGGACATTATTGACGCTTACTCAGGAGAAGAAACATGGAAACAACTTGGACGTAGAGCAACACTTCACAAGATTGTGTTAGACATGGTCATAAAGCATCTTCCAGACCCAAAAACTGCCCAAGTATATAGAATACCCCAGATATGGCCGGGGGAAGACGAGGAGATGAGAAAGAAACTTATGGCGTGCGATCCTAACGCACCTCTTGCGCTCATGATTACAAAGATAATTGCAGACCCACATGCAGGGGATGTTGCAACTGGAAGGCTCTTTTCTGGTAAATTGATAAGTGGCGAAACAATTTACTTAACGAACATCAAGCAAAACTTTAGGACCCAACAGGTTGGGATTTATATGGGCCCTGAAAGGATCAAAATAGATGAGATCCCAGCAGGCAATATTGTAGCAGTTATTGGAATGAAAGCAGCAAGGTCTGGAGAAACTGCTTGTGACCCTTCAAACCCAATTGAGCCATTTGAGGCAATAAAGGAAGCCGAGCCAGTTGTTACAGAAGCAATTGAGGCAAAGAACACAAAGGACCTTCCAAAACTTATTGAGGTTTTAAGAAGCATAGAAAAGCAAGACCCGGCAATTCACGTAGAGATTGATGAAGAGACAGGGGAGCATAAGATCTCAGGCATGGGAGAGCTCCACCTTGAGATTTGGAAATATAGGATTACAAAGGATTACGGGATTGAGATTCAATCTTCAGAGCCAATTGTTGTTTACAGAGAAACAGTTAGCAGAAAATCACAAGAGGTTGAGGGAAAGAGCCCAAACAAGCACAACAAGTTTTACATAACAGTTGAGCCCCTTGAAAAACCAATTTATGATGCAATTGCGGATGGAACCATTAAGCCAGGTAGGATAAAGAAAAAAGCAATTACACAAGAGTTAGTAGAGCTTGGGATGGACAAAGAAGAAGCAAAGCGAGTTGTGGATATTTATGGAACAAATGTGTTTGTGAATATGGTAAAAGGAGAAGTCCATATAGGAGAAGTTATTGAACTTTGTGTTGAGGCATTTGAAGAAGCAATGAAGCGCGGCCCATTGGCAGATGAGAAGTGTGCAGGAATTAAAGTTAAACTTCTCGACACAAAACTTCACGAGGATGCTATTCACAGAGGACCTGCCCAAGTAATCCCTGCAGTTAGATCTGCAATAAAAGGTGCAATTTTAATGGCACAACCCTACTTGCTTGAGCCAAAACAGAAGGTATTCATAAGAGTCCCTGAAACACATATGGGCGCTGTAAATAAGGAAATGCAAAGCAGAAGAGGCCAGATTTTAGACATGAAGCAAGAGGGGGATACAATAGAAATTGAAGCAAAAGCCCCTGTTTCAGATATGTTCGGATTTGCATCTGCAATTAGGTCTGCTACCGAAGGCAGAGTTCTTTGGAGCACCGAAAATGCAGGATTTGAAAAGCTTCCAAATGACCTTCAACAAAAGATCATTATGGAAATTAGGAAAAGAAAGGGATTAAAGGAACAAATGCCGCAACCAAGCGATTATTTAGGTTGAAGGACAATAGAAGCGTTTATATACTTCTTTTTTATTATAATAAAAGCACTTCAGAGGTAAGAGAATGACATTAAAAGCATATGCTTATGCCATTCCTTATTATAATTATAATAATTAAACGGAGGTAAAAACAAACATGGCAGAAGGAAAACCACATATGAACGTCGTCTTCGTTGGACACGTTGACCACGGAAAATCTACTACAGTAGGGAGAATCCTCTTTGACACAGGGAACATTCCTGAGCAAGAAATGAAAAAGATTCAGGAAGAGGCAAAGAAGCTAGGTAAAGAGACATTTGGATTGGCATTCGTTATGGACAGAATGAAAGAAGAGAGAGAGCGAGGACTTACAATTGATGTAGCCCATAAGAAACTAGAGACAGCTAAATACTACTTTACAATAATAGACGCACCTGGACACCGAGACTTCGTCAAGAATATGATTACAGGAGCATCCCAAGCAGACGCAGCAGTTCTTGTTGTTTCTGCAAAGGAAGGGATACAACCACAGACAAAAGAACACGCATGGCTAATTAAGACATTGGGCGTCAATCAGCTTATCGTTGCAATTAACAAGATGGATGAAGTTGATTGGAAAGAAGAGAGATTCAATGAAGTAAAGAAACAAGTCGAAGATCTTCTAAAACCACTCGGAACAAAAGTAGATGAAGTACCATTTGTCCCAACTGCTTCTTTTGTTACAAGCGAGAATATTACCAAGAAAGCAGGAGAGCATATGGGTTGGTACAAGGGGCCTACTTTAATGGAGTTACTGGATTCACTGAAACCACCACAAAAACCAGTTGACAAGCCATTAAGAATTCCAATCCAGGATGTTTACTCAATTACAGGGGTTGGAACTGTTCCAGTAGGCAGAGTTGAAACCGGTGTTTTGAAACCAGGCGATAAGCTGGTCTTTGAGCCATCTGGTGCAACTGGAGAAGTTAAAAGTATAGAAATGCACCACGAGCAATTAGAGAAAGCAGAGCCAGGGGACAACATTGGTTTTAATGTGCGAGGAATTTCCAAGGACCAGGTCAAGAGAGGAGATGTTGCTGGACCTGTAAATTCTCCACCAACAGTAGTTGAGGACTTCACTGCCCAAATTGTTGTTTTGGAACACCCAACTGCAATAACTAAAGGGTACACACCAGTATTCCATTGCCACACTGCACAGGTAGCATGCACATTTGTTGAACTGATAAAGAAAATAGATCCAGCAAGTGGTGCAGTCAAGGAAGAGAACCCAGAGTTCTTGAAGACTGGTGATGCGGCAATTGTTAAGTTAAAGCCAACAAGGCCTTTGGTTATTGAAAAAGCAGCAGACTTCCCACCACTGGGCAGGTTTGCTATTAGGGATATGGGTGCAACAGTTGGTGCAGGGATGGTCATTGACGTAACTCCAAAGAAGAAATAGATAATCCACAATAAGGAGAGAGGTTAAAGCAAACCTCTTCCTTTATTTAATTTTGTAATAACCAAAATAAAAACCCTTATAAACCCCTTTCACAATTAAATAAAAAACATGGCAACAAGAGCAAGAGTAAAACTTAGCAGCACAGATGTAAACAAGTTGAATGAGGTCTGCAACCAGATAAAAGAGATTGCAGAAACTGGAAAGGCCAATTTAGCTGGGCCCATACCACTTCCAACAAAGGTCTTAAAGGTTACAACTAGAAAATCCGTTTCAGGAGATGGAACTGCATCCTTTGAGAGGTGGGAGATGCGTATTCACAAGCGCCTTTTAGATATGGACCCAAACGAGCGCGTAATGCGGCAGATTATGAGAATCCAAGTGCCAGAAGAAGTCAATATTGAGATCGAAGTTAAGAGTTAAGCAATTAATTTATACTTTAAGAAACATTCTATTTTTATGAGCGATTTAGAGAACATTGAAAAGTCAATTAGGAAGATTGAGCTTTCTATACTAAAAGCAAAGAGAGAAAACTTGTCCTGGGAAGAAACACAAGAGGTATTGGAAAGAAATTACGATTTAGCAATAAAAGAAGATTTGTTAAATAAGTTGTATGAATTGTATGAAAAAATCCCAAAGAGATACAGAAAAAATTTTGAGAAAAAGCTGCAGAGAGGAATTGTCCAGATAAGCTCTGATTTTTTCACATCTGTTCCAAAGTTAATTTATGAGAAAAAGGATTGGGCAATTGAGCGGCTTTTTAAGGACCTTGTTGGGCAAATTGTCTTTTGCTTTTGTGCCCGCGCCCTTTTAATTTATGCTAAAAGTGAGTGGGTCTGGCAGAAAGATTTTCAGAGGCTAGTTAATAGATATGAGGCGTATTCATTTAGGAAAAGAAAAACAATACCGTTAGCATTGCCTTGGGGAAAGAGAACTGCAGATAAACTTGGGTTTCATCTTTTAATTGATTGGAAACGGCTTTCAAAGGGTTGGAGAATTTACTTGTTGCATAGAGAAGAGCTTAGAAGTTGGAAATACATTGAAGAACATTACAACTCAAAGAAACAAATAACTAAAGTTTTAGTAAAAGTTCCCTCATTTAGCGACATTCACAGAAGCCGAATGGTAACAATTGAAAATCTTGATAGAGAACCAGAGGAGTGGAACTGGAGCTGTGAATGTAAAGACTTTATTGTTCAGCAACATAGAAAGATTCTTGTAATGTGCCAGCACGTGGCAGCAGTTATTTATAAACTAATGGATGAAGGCAAAATTAAAAAACCATGGGATAAGCGCTAATTTTAAGTACTTGAAAGTTTTTTAAACAATAGCAAACAGGTTTGACAAACGCCGAGGTGGCGGAACCAGGTAACGCGCCTGCCTTGAGAGCAGGTGGGCTTTGCCCTTCCAGGTTCAAATGTGCGCGAAGCGGACATTTACGTTCGCTTGCGAACTGTAAATCCTGGCCTCGGCGCCTCATAATATATAATAAAAAAAGGGTAATACCTTGCCTTTTCTTTTGGGCTACCCTACACCTTTTCTTTTCGCGAAAAGAAAAGGGGCGGAAATCCTGGTCTCGGCGCTTATACATTTGCAAGTACTTGAAATAAAAATCAAATCCTGCCTCGCGAAGCGAGTGCAGGATGGGTGCTGGCTGACCACAGCCACTGGGCTCGGCGCCTCATATATTTCAAAGGTGTTCTTATAATGGCATGCATAATTTTTGATTTTGATGGAGTCCTTATAGATTCGAGAAAGAGTTGGATACATGCATTTAAGGAAACAATAAAATTGTTTGGAAAATCTTACACAGATGAGGAAATTGCAAGCCATTTTGGACCGAAGACAATTGTTGTTTTAAGAGAATTAATTGGGGAGAGCGAAGAAGAAATTCAAAAGGCAAAAGAGCAAATTGACAAAATCTTAAAGAAAGATGGAACATTAGCACTCTCAAGAGTTGATCCAGAAGCAAATGAAATTTTAAAATACCTGAGAGAGCAAAACCATTATGTTGCACTAGTGACTAATGGGGACCGTGCATTTATTGATGCTTGCTTTGAAAAAGGACTTTTTGAAAAGACTACATTTGACAAAATAATAACTGCAGATAGCCCATTTGAAAATAAAGCTGAGGCCATAGATAACATGATTAGCAATGCAAATTGTAGCCCTTTGGAAACGTATTACATTGGAGACAAGGCAGACGATGTTGAAGTAGCAAAAAAAGTTGGGTGTAAAAGTATAATTCTTTCAAAGTATGAATGGGAAAGTGAAGAAAAGATTAAAGAAAAAAGCCCGGACTACATTATCCACAATTTAAGAGAACTAAAGGGGATCATTAAATAAAGAAAAGGTTTATATACTAATTTTATCACTTAGTAGTAGTGACAAGATGGACATCTTAGTAGAGTTAGAGCAAATTCTAAGCAAATACGCAGAAGTTACTTTGCTTGGCCACACGTTTAATATTCTGCCAATTGAGCTAGGCGCAGTTCTTGGAATTATTACATTTGTAATTTCCTGCTTTTTGATGTCACAGATTATTATAAGCCCAATGTCGGGTGGTTGGAGAACTGGCGCTTTTCACACAATAGTAACGGGCCCAATAATTGAGGAGATTGTTTTCAGGTTCGCGCTTATAACATTGCTAATTCCATTTTTTAATTCAACAATCATTGCAATTGCCGCATCCGCACTTCTTTTTGGGATAGCACACATACCATATGGCGGGCTTAAACTTGCAGACGGGCTAATATTTGGGATAATTATGGGGTTTGCATTTATGCAGTTTGGCATAGTAGTCCCAATTTTTGCACATATAACGCATAATCTCTTATCAGAAATAGGCTAAAATGATAAATCCAATAGATATAATTGCAACGCTTGAACCCTGGTGGATGGTTCCAATAGCCCTTGCTCTGCTCTCTTTAGGGATTGCAATCCCAATCAGGGCAATAATGTACCAAGGAAACTTCATAATTTTGAGAAAGCGCACATGGTTTGTCGTAATTGGCCCAATTGTTGAAGAAATTTTCTTTAGGCTTTTCCTGCTAATGTTTTTAATAGGGACTTTTGGGCTAATTCCAGGCCTTTTAGGGAGTGCTATCCTGTATATGATTTATATGGGGCTTGTTTACGGGCCGCCATTTACGGCAGATGGCCTTGTAATGGGTGTTTTGTTTAGCCTTGCATTTTTTGAGTTAGGGCTGCCAATTGTAATAATGGCCCATATAATTTATAGCGCAGTTAGTTCAGTTTGGTAAACATTTTTATATTACTTTAATCACTAGAAAATGAGGAGGTTAGAATGGGAACAAATATGGATTTAGAAACAATAGGTGTTGAAGAGATTGATAATGTAATTGATAACTTAAATCACGAGGTAGAGCACGCTTTGAATATTCAGGAAGCAAAGGAAAGATTTGAGCGAATGACCTCACTTCTCGAAGAGAAAAAGCAAAAGCTTGCTGAAACAATTCTTGCACTTGAAAAAACAAAGGAAACCTTGAAAGGAGAGTTTGAGAAGAGAGAGCAAGAAGAGAAAGAGCTAGAAGAGGCAATTAAAAGCCTCAAAAAAGACAAAGAAGAACTTGAGTACCAGATAATTACCAGTGAAAAAAGGATTTCAGACATCCAGGTTGAGAAGGAAAAGATTAAAGCACTTACAAACAACATGAAGGCTGCACTTGAGGATATGAGAGGAAAACTTTCACAAGTACTTTAATTAAAAAAAGACATTAGTGGCCACCTAAAACAAATACATGAATTGCAGCAAAAATAAATCCTAATATAAAAATTAACATAAACACTGCAAGAATTTTAAGAAGCACTTCAAGTTTCATAAGGTTATATTGAGATTAAAGTTGTAGTTACAGAGATATCTGAAAGTTTTCTAATTTTTGAAAGCACAATATTGTTTAGTTTGTCCAAGCTGTCTGCTTCTAGCTTTACAACCAGGTCAAAATCCCCGTAAACTACCTGGGCTTCCTTAACTTCTGGAATTTTTAGAAGCGTGTTTCGGATTTTCTTTTCTTTTCCAGATTTTGTTGTTATTAAAATAAAAGCAGTTACCATAATCTTTTTAAAGTTAGGTGTTTTGGACTTATAAAGTTTGAGGTTTAAAAAGATATATAAGATAGATTTAACAAATCAAGAACAACAACTTAAGAAAAGTAAAAAACACTCACATGATATAATACTAATATATAATAAGAGAGACTAATGAGATGTTATAAAATGGGGCCATAGCTCAGCTCGGGAGAGCACCAGACTGAAGATCTGGGTGTCGCGTGTTCAAACGCCGTCACTGCCGCTTTTGTGCATTCAGTGCGGCTGGATATCACGCTGGCCCCACCTGATAACTTTTTGTTTGTAGTCATAATTTCTATTACTGGAGGTTCTAGGAACCGGGATAAATTGCAAAGCAGGTTCCTAGCTAGGGTATCACGCTGGCCCCACCTGATTTTATATTTTTAACTGACCAGTGGTAAAAATCCAAAAATATAAATACCCCTTTTACTATATAATAACTCAATGTTTGGGTGAATGACTAAAAATGTAGCGAAACTCTTGGCAGTGACAGTATTGATTACATTACTTTTAGTTAGCCCTATATATGCTTCTTTTTTCATAATTAAGAAAAGCCCAACACAAAACCACGTTTTAGGAGTCCATTTTTTAGGGATTGGCACAAATAAAACAAGCCCAACAACATCAAAAGTAATAGATTCGGGGCCAACCCCCCCTGTAGTGACCGGGAGTGCATATCCTGTAATAACTTTGTATTCCCCGCCAAATAACTACAAAACAAAAGAAACAACAAACATACATAATTTTTCTGTTAGTGATCCAGATGATGCAACTGTTGGATGCTCTCTCTGGTATAATGGCTCACAAAAATGGAGCAACTTATCTGTAAATGCAGATGGGAGATACAATGGCGTTCCTATCACTGAAACCACCGAAGGAACTTATAGATGGAAAATAAGGTGCATAGACAGCAATTCTAACTTGGTTTACAGCCAAACGAGAACATTAACAATTGACACTACGCCACCACACGTTGTTTATAATTTAGGAGAGCAATCTGTTGGGACAAATTGGATTTATTGGACATGGAACAATCCAACTGATTCAGATTTTGACCACACGGAGATTTGGATTAATGGTGTGTTTAAAGAAAACACTACAAATGAATACTTTAATGCAACCGGACTTCAACCAAGTACTTCTTACCAAATAAAGACAGTCACTGTTGATGATGTTGGAAACAGAGGAACTGGACTGGTTGACTGGGCACAAACTAGCGATGATACAGTCGCACCAGTAATCAATTTTAATCCAAATACAGACCTGAATGGGACATACAAAAAGGATTGGATTTTTATAAATGCAACAGTTATTGAAGACAATCCGCAAACAGTAAATTTGATTTGGAACGGCGCATCTGAAACATTTGATAATAACAACGGGAATGTTTATTGGGAAAACAAAACAGGGTTATCTTCTGGAACTTACACATTTAAGGTTTATGTTCAAGATACTTCTGGAAATACTGGATATTCAGAAGAGAGAAAAGTAATATTGGACACAACGGCTCCTGCAGGAGTTTCAGATT
The DNA here is from genome assembly GCA_027077325.1 of archaeon. Lineage (GTDB taxonomy): Archaea > Undinarchaeota > Undinarchaeia > Undinarchaeales > JALTGF01 > JALTGF01. The sequence continues at coordinate 2,947 of JALTGF010000052.1, read as the reverse complement.
TAAATGAAACTGCAATTGGAGAAACTTGGATTTATTGGCAGTGGACAAACCCAAGCGATGCAGACTTTGACCATGTTGAGGTTTGGCTAAATGGAACATTTCAAGAGAATACTACAAATGAATACTTTAATGCCACGGGGCTTAACCCAGACACATTGTATGAAATTGAGATAAGAAGCGTTGATACTGCAGGTAATATTGGCTCATTCGTAAATGACACTGCAAGAACACTTACAGTAGATACTTTACCAACATTTGATTTTGTAAGGATTAACCCATCAAGCCCAAGAACTGACGATGATTTAAATTGCGAATTTCAATACCAAGATGCAGAAAACTTAACACTTCCTGCAGATATAACTTGGTACAAAAACAATATAAGAGACAATGAATGGGACACAACAGTTACGGCACAAAACAACACACTAATGAGTTCAAATGGTCCAACGGCTTCAGACACAACAGCAGGAGAAACCTGGACATGCGAAGTGACACTACATGACCGCGATGGGGATGTTGCTCAAAACAGCTCATCTGTGACAATTTCAGGCATTCCAAATACTGCACCAGGAGTTTACATAACTACGCCAAACAATACCTACACAAGAAACACAAGTCCAACAATTGATTATTACTTTATTGACAATGAAAATGAAACAGGAAATGCAACACTTTACTTTGATGGAAACTCTGTGGCCACAGAGTTTAATGTTCAAAATAATACTCCTTCAACAATAACACCTACAAGCGCCCAAAGTGAAGGCACCCACACATATTATATAGAGGTTTACGATGGAAAAGACACTGGGGTTTCTGCAACACAGACAATTACAATTGATATTACTGCCCCAAATATAAATTATATTACATATACAGATGCAAATGGAACTTATGCAAAGAATTGGATTAGCGTAAATGTTTCTGCAACTGATGCAAACCTTGACTCTGTAACTTTAGAGTGGAACGGTGTAAACGAGAGTTTTGCTCAAAATGCAGGAGATGCTTACTGGACAAACAAGACTGGGCTTGCTTCAGGCACATACACATTTAGGGCCTGGGCAGAAGACCTTGCAGAAAATAAGGTTTCAACACCTTTGAGGACCATAACATTAGACAATTCATATCCAGGGTCAATTTCAAACCTAAGGGAAACTGCAGTTGGGACAACTTGGATTTATTGGCAGTGGACAAACCCAAGCGATGCGGACTTTGACCACACCGAAATTTGGATAAACGGGACTCATGTTGCTGACACTTCAAATCCTTACTACAACGCGACTGGATTAAATCCAAACACACTTTACGAGATCGGGACCCACACAGTTGACAATGTTGGGAATGTTAATCCTAACTGGGTTAATGATACTGCTAGGACATTAAAAGTAAATCACCCGCCATTCTTTGGATGGGTTAATGTAACTCCAGACAGCCCACTTTCGAACCAAAACTTAGGATGCAGTTTCTTAGCAGACGATAATGAAAACAATGACTTTTATGCTAATGTCACTTGGTACAGAGATGGAAGCCATTTAACTAATTGGGATTCAACAAATATTGCAGTAAATAACAACACAGCAACTAACGCGCCAAATGCTCCAAGCGCTGCAGACACCCAAGCAGGAGAAACCTGGACTTGTGAAGTTACAGTTTGGGATGCCTCAGGCTCAAATGCAATGAATGGATCTGAGACAATACAAAATGTCCCAAACACAAAACCAGGAGTTTATTTAGTTAGCCCAGACAACAATTCAATAACAAATGACAACACACCAACACATCAATTTTACTTCATAGATAATGAAAACCAGACCACAAGCTGCACGCTTTACTACAATTCAAGCCCACTCGCAACAAACTCAACTACATTCAACAATACTGTAACTGACTTAACTGTACCATCATCAGTTTTGGATGGAGTTTACAATTGGTATGTAACATGTGATGACGGGATTAGCACTGCACAAAGTGATGTTAGGACAATAACAGTTGATACTGTCGCCCCAAGTTTGTATTATAATTCAAATACAGACTCAAATGGAACTTACTCAAAGGATTGGGTATTCATTAATGTGACTGCAGACGATAACGTGCAGTTAGATTCTGTTGTTCTTGAGTGGAACGGCGTGAATGAAACATTTGACAATCACACAGGGACCCTGTACTGGGAAAACAAGACAGGGCTTGCAGAAAGGACTTACACATTTAAGGTTTATGCAAATGACACCGCAGGGAGTGTTGTCTCAACCGGGGAAAGAGCTGTAACTTTAGACAGGACACCACCTGTGACAGTTTCAAATTTAGATGAAACCGCTCGCGGAACGACTTGGATTTATTGGCAGTGGACAAACCCAAGCGATGCGGACTTTGACCACACCGAAATTTGGATAAACGGGACTCATGTTGCTGACACTTCAAATCCTTACTACAACGCGACTGGATTAAATCCAAACACACTTTACGAGATCGGGACCCACACAGTTGACAATGTTGGGAATGTTAATACGTTCTGGATAAACGATACTGCTAGAACATTAAAAAGCCAAAATCATGCACCAACACTAAATTTAGTTGATGTTATTCCAGACAATCCAACCAGCTCAGACAATTTGGGCTGCAATTTCAGGTTTACAGATAATGAGAATTCAACCTTGCTCGCAAACGTAACCTGGTATAGAGATGGTATTCATTTAAATAATTGGGACCAGACAAACTTGGCAGTAACAAACAACACTTTAGAGAGCACCCCAACTGCGCCTGCTTACACAGACACAAGCACAGGAGAAACCTGGACATGTGAGGTTACTGTTTGGGATTCTGCAGGAGCAAGTGCAATGAACGGATCTGAGACAATACAAAGCTCAACTCCAAACACACTACCAACAATATACATTACAACAAGAAACAGCACAATAGTTTCAACAAGCACGCCAACAATTCAATTTTACTT
>JALTGF010000051.1 GCA_027077325.1 archaeon | reverse complement strand
TTATCCCCTGGACTCAAATTTAGAGAATTTATCTCGTTTATAAAACTAATTTGGCCGCTTACATTTTTTCCGTTTATAGCAGTAATCACCATCCCACCTTTTAGGCCAGCATATTCGGCAGGCATCCTGTTTTCAACACTTGTTATTACAACCCCATTGACTGGTTTCGTAAATGCAGGGATAAAAACAAAAGAAACAAACAAGAGGAGTAAGAGTGCAAATACAATATTTGAGAATGCTCCAGCTGCAAAAATCCTTAATTTTTTAACGGGCTTTAACTTTTGAACTTTCTTTTCATTTGGCTTTACAAATGCCCCAATCGGGAGGAATCCCAAGAGGACCACGCCAACAGACTCAACTTTCACACCCTCAACCCTCGCAGTTATCCCATGGGAGAACTCGTGGACAAAAACAAGGATTATTATAGCAATTAGAGGAGCTAAAAAAGGAATAGTAACTCCTGGAATAGCAAGCATAACTCCTTCATTTGCAGTTGGCGTCCTTGCAATATAAAGTGAGTTTAGGAACAAGGTTATTAGGATATCAGCCATAAAAAAGAATCCAGTGATGATGCCAATTGTAAAATAAAATTTCCAAAATCTCTTGCTTAAATTTGAAAGCCAATTAATAAAGCCTACGCCCCTTTTTGTCTGGTATAATGCAATTGGCCCATACACTTCAAATTTTTTTAGCTTTTTTCTCAGGGCATAGAAGAACAGAGCTCCCCCTATAATTAAACCAAGAACAATGATTAATGAATAAAATTTATCCATGCCAACAATTTGGAAATTGTGGTATATAAGGTTTAACAATTTGGAAATTGTTATATATTGTAAAGTTAATTTAATAGCAGAAATGGCTGAAGAATCACTTTTTTGGGCAGATCAAATTGCGCGCATAGTGAAAGAGCGCGTCGATCAAGATCCAAAACTGAAGAAAATTGTGAAAGACCGGGGCTACATTTGCTATGACGAGAAAACACCAAGCGGGCACATTCACATTGGCTCGGGCCGCGGCTGGATAATTCATGATACTGTTGCAAAGGCAATGCGCGATCTTGGATTAAATGCCCGTTTTGTTTTAAGTTCTGATGACTATGACCCATTCGATAAATTCCCAAGTTACTTAGACCGCAGTAAGTATGAAAAGTACCTAGGAGTCCCATTTAGAAACATTCCCTCACCAGAGCCAGGATATGAAAGCTATGCAGACTACTACTTTACCGAAGTTACCAGCAAGTTTGAAGAGTTTGGGATTGAAGCAGAACTGGAAAGCACCGGGCAGAGATACATAAATGGCGACTTTAATTGGGCAATTAAAATTGCACTTGATAATGCAGATAAGATTAGGGAGATTTACAAAAGGATTTATGGAAAAAGCATAGGAGCTGAAAAACTTCCTTTTAACCCAATTTGTGAGAAATGCGGAAAAATAGGAACAACTCTTGCCTATGAATGGGATCCAGACAGAGAAGTTGTTAAGTACAAGTGTGTTGAGGACCTTGTGCCTTGGGCGAAGGGCTGTGGATATGAAGGAGAAATCTCTCCTTATGATGGAAATGGAAAACTTCCATGGAAAGTGGAGTGGGCCGCAAAATGGCCAACAGTTGGCGTTGTTTTTGAAACTGCTGGAAAAGATCATTTCACTAAAAAGGGGTCAAGAGAGGTTGCAGTAGCAATTGCTAATGAGGTTTATGATTTTCCGCCCCCGTACCCATCTTCAAGAACATCAATTGGTAAGGGGTATGAATTCTTTACAGTTGGAGGAAGAAAGATGTCAACATCCAAAGGGAGAGGTGTTTGGTTTGCAGACATTGCCGAAAAGGTCCCTCCAAAGATACTTAGGTACTTGCTGGTTAGGACAAGACCGCGTGCAGTTATTGACTTTGACCCGTATCAAACAAACAAAATTTTACTGCTTTACGATAACTATGACAAAACTGAAAGGATTTACTTTGGAGTTGAAAAAGTTAATGAGCGTGAGAGAGCACAGGAAAAAAGAATTTATGAGTTATCATATGTCGGAAAAATTCCAAGTAAGTTGCCTCCGCAATTGCCCCTTGGAGAGGCGGCAATGATCGTGCAATCAGTTAATTTTGACAAGGAAAAAGCATTGAAAATTGTAAAGAAGATAAGGAAACTTCCGGAAAAACTAAGTACTGAGGATATTGCATACCTAAATGATCGGCTAGATAGTGCAATTAAATGGGTAGAAGAATTTGCACCGGAAGAATACAAATTTGTTGTTCAAGAAAAGATGCCAGAAGCAGTAAAAAAGATTTCAGAAGAGCAAAAGGAGGCACTCAAATTATTGGCAGATCAACTCTCTAAAAAAGAGTTTACAAAGGAAGAACTTGAAGAAGAAATTTATAGGATAGCTAAAGAAACTGTCGGCTCAAGAAAATTCTTTGAAGCGTCTTATATTGCTTTAATTGGAAAAACACATGGGCCAAGGCTTGCACCATTTTTGTTGACATTAAATAGGGAATTTTTAGTTAGAAGATTTAGGCTGGAACAGTAGAAGAATAACACATTTAATTGCTTTAGAAAAGTTTATATACTATTAATGCCCATATGGGCATATATGAAAGGGCGACCTAAAAAGAAGAGAGTTGTTAGAAAACTGCCAAAGGCGGATTATTTTAAGCCGCGAGGAGTTCCACTAAGCAGCTTAAAAGTTGTAAACCCTACAATAGACGAGATAGAAGCAATCCGTTTAAGGGACCTATTGGACCTTGATTTAGAAGAGTGCGCAAAAAAAATGGATATATCGAGAAGGACTCTTTCAAGGATCCTTAAATCTGGAAGAAGAAAAGTTGCTGATGCCCTTTTTAATGGAAAAGCGATAAATTTAGGTGGTGGAAATTTTGTATTCCGTGGGAAAATGGGCGGCATTGGCGCTGGCCCTGGCGGAAAATGTATTTGCCCAAATTGTGGGTATACAATTCTACACAAAGCACAAAATCCATGCTCAAAAATGATTTGCCCCAAATGCGGGGCAAAGATGACACGAGAGATGAAGGAGGTGAAAAAATGACAACCGAAAAGATTGCAGTATCAACTACGGCAGGCGGACTAGATGACGCAGTATGCCCAACTTTTGGAAGATGCGGCACTTTTACAATAGTCGAAGTCGAGAATGGTGAAATAAAAAATACAAGCGTCTTGCAAAACCCAGGAGCAAACATTGGAGGAGGTGCTGGAATTCAAGCAGCTCAGACAATAATTAACTCCGGTGCAAAAGTGGCGATTTCTGGAGCATTTGGCCCAAACTCTTTTGCAGTCCTAAGCCAAGCAGGAATTAAAACAATTTCTGCAGGTGGAATGAAAGTGAAAGATGCGGTAGATTCATACCTAAAAGGGACTCTAAAACAGGTTAGCAATGCAACTGCACCAGCATACCAAGGGCTTGGCCCTGGATACGGCCGAGGAATGGGAAGAGGCCGAGCGTTTGGATATGGCCAAGGCCAGGGATACGGACAAGGAATGGGCCGAGGAATGGGAAGAGGAAGAAGAAGGCAGTGGTAACAAAAATCGCAATAACTGGCGGAAAAGGAGGCACTGGAAAAAGCACAGTCGCAGCCAATTTAGCCATGGCTTTAAAAAAACTTGGAAAAAAAGTCACGCTAATTGACTGCGATGTTGACTGCCCAAACTTGCATTTAATCCTAAATGCAAAACTTGAGAATAGTGAAGAAGTTCACTCATTTATCCCAAGAATTGACACGAGCAAGTGCACAAAATGCGGAGCTTGTGTTAATGTTTGCCCAGAAAAGGCCCTGTTCCAGTTAAAGGGAGGGTTTCCACAATTAATAGAAAACATGTGCACGGGCTGTGAAACATGCAAACTTGCTTGTCCAGTAAATGCAATTTATGAAGATAAAAAGGTGATTGGGCACATATACAAAACAGAAGTGTATGGAATAAAACTAGTTTCAGGAGAACTTAAGCCAGGTGAAACACTTTCAGCAAAAGTAGTTGAAAAAGTTAAAGAAACCGGAGAAAGAATTGCCCAGGATTCTGATTTCATAATTATTGACACTGCGGCAGGAACACACTGCGATGTTGTTAGAGCGATTTACGAGAGTGACAGAGCAATAATTGTAACAGAGCCAACACCATTTGGAGTCCAAGATTTGGGCGCAATTAAAGAGGTTATTGAAATTTTGGAAGTCCCTTATGACATTGTTTTAAACAGGGCAAATATCTCTAAACAAAAAGTTGAGTTCAGCCCATTAATGAAAGTTCCGTATGACAAGAAAATGATTGAATCCTATGTAAATGGCACACCAATTGTAGAGAAATACCCAGAGCATGAGATTTCAAAAGAGTTTATTGAAGTTGCCAGGGGGTTAATAAAGTGAAAACAATTGTTGTTCTTTCAGGAAAGGGCGGTGTTGGAAAATCATCAATAACTGCATCCCTAGCAGT
>JALTGF010000050.1 GCA_027077325.1 archaeon | reverse complement strand
GGAAAGGAAGGTCTGAAGCAAATACTATTGCTCCCAAAGGAGGGTTCCAGGACAAATGCTTACTAATGCAGCCTGAACGCTTAGCTATAAGAATGATAGACCAACAGGGGTGGATATTGAGAAATAAAGTTATTTGGTGTTTGGAAGAAAATACCAAACTTTTGGTGAACAAGAACGGAAAATATAGAGTTTTACCAATTAAAGAATTAGAGTTTAATAGCCAGTCATATAAAGTTCCTGCTTTAAGTAAGGAAGGAGTGAAGTGGGTAAAAATAAGAAATGTTTGGTATTCGGGGAAAAAAGAAGTTTTTGAGATAGAATTAACAAATGGGAAAAAGGTTATATCTTCTGCTGACCATTTATTCCCAGTAACAGTTTGGAATGGAAAAAAGTCATTTATTAAACTTTCTTTTAAGCAGGTAAGAGAACTGAACAAGAAGCACGATAAATTTTATGTTGCTGGCAGAATAAATAGAGAAGGAAAGTCGGAGGGTTCTTATAGTGAGGGATTATTAGTTGGCTGGTATTTAGCGGAAGGAAGTGGTATTTGGACACATAACCCTAAGTTAACAGTCAATAAAAGGGATTTACAATATGATGAATTAAAGGATTTGGTAGAAAAGTGGAACTTGAGAATTAAGAAACAGCCAAATAATAATGCTTATGATTTATTTTTAGGGGTAGGGAGGAAAGGAAGCAAAAAAAGAACATTAGTAAATTTTCTACGGCAATTTATATTGGGTAAAAATTGCGGAGAAAAAAGATTTGCGGATAAGATTTGGAATATGAGTGATGAGTTTTTAAGAGGGGTTATTGATGGTTTTTTGAAAGGCGATGGGAGCTGGGATAAAGAAAATAAAAGATGGAGAATAAGAATAAAATACAACCCCGAATTAGTAGAACAGTTAGAAACAATTTGTATTTTAATTGGAAAACAATTAAGGAGAGAGAGAAATGGGAAAGCAATTGGTTTTGGCAGAGAATTTAAGATAAGTAGTTTTTCAATTCAAGACTGGAATAAGCGTAATACTTTTAATGATTTGTCTTTTCAGGCAATTCGCAGTATTAGAAGTTTGGGTTTGAAGAATACTTACGATGTAGAAGTAGAACCAGTTTATGCTTCTTACTGCGGAAAAGGTAAGACTGATAAACCGACTATTGAGAAGAGAAAAGCAAAATGGAATGGAATTTATTTTTTAGCAAATGGGATTTTAACACATAATTGCAAACAAGTTTTAATTAAAAAGCAAGGGAAAACGACAGGTAGCGTGATGCCGACATCGGTCAAGGACAGGTTTAACGAAAGTTGGGAATATCTATATTTCTTTGTTAAAAATAAAAAGTATTACTCCGATTTAGATGCAGTGA
>JALTGF010000049.1 GCA_027077325.1 archaeon | reverse complement strand
CGAATCAAATGCCTGTGATGACTTACTTCATGAACAACTTGCCTTTAATCGGAGCAATGTACTTTATTTTATTAACTATCGTGACTTACACGACTAAGAGAAACGGAGGGAATGGTGGAGATGGCATCGTCAGTGCATATTAAAGCGTTAATTGTTTTAGTGCTTTTGTTCAGCACTTCATTAGCTGTAAGCATCTCGTCAGACAAGCCCTCATACCACTGCGGTTTTGACTTAACGCCAGGAGTATACACTTGCGAGCAAGTTAAATTAACAATCCACTCAAACAGAGTATACAAGAACGTTCACCTCGAGTTCCCATACGATTACAAGAAAGGAAAAATAGATTACGTGATTTTTAATCACAAGAAGTTTCACTCAAAAAAATTCTTCAACTTATTTGGGGGAGTGAAACAAGAAAAAGTAACACTAAACGACTTCGACTTAATGCCAGGTGACACTACAATTACTCTCACGCCACAAGCATACGGCAACTTCAAATGGAACGCTACACTCCTCGACTCCAACAACAACGTCCTCGCTGAACTCGACCCATGGTTTAACAGCAGTTTTCAATACAGGCACGAACTAAACTTAACTTCTTCTTCAAGCACTTTAACTGACTTTCAAGTAATGCTTGTTTTGAATAACAGCAATATTAATTATTCTCACACTAACGATGACGGAAGCGATTTAAGATTCACTTGGCTTAATCAAACAAGCGGTAACGAAACAGAAATTCCTTACTGGATTGACAATCAAAGCCACAGCGGGTGGAACGAAAGCGGTAACAGTTACGTGTGGATTAAAGCACCAATGATAAACGCTACTAACAACAACACCTACTATTACTACTACGGGAACACGACAGCAGTTACAAGCAAAAGTAATGGAACAAATACTTTTGAATTCTTTGATGACTTTGATGAAGGTAATCTAAATAAGTGGACGATATTAAATGGTGGTGGAACAGGAACAGCTACAATAAGCACAATAAATAATAAAGTAGTAGCTAATTTAACTGCACCAGATAATTCAAATAGGATTCAGATTAATGCTCCATTTAATTCATCGAACCCAAATTATTTGATAGAAGTAAATGCTTATGGTGACGCAAACATAGGCGATGGGCTTCAGTTTGGCTTCTCAGACGGGACAATGCAAGGAGCAGGAGAAGACACACCAAAAAATGATTATGCTTACGGATTTTCAAGAAATAGTCTTACAAAAGATGTAATAGTAAAAACAAGTGGAAGCACAAGCACAATATTAACAACTGATGATTACACTGCTTCAAAACAAACTTGGTACAACTTAGCATTCAAATGGAGCGGAAACACGCTCACAAATTATAGAAATGGAGTGCAAGTGAACAC
>JALTGF010000048.1 GCA_027077325.1 archaeon | reverse complement strand
ATATGATTATTTTTAAAACACATATTAACGCTGGCACAAAGAAAGAAGCCACAGACAAACTGCGGAAAATGCTTAAAGAATACCGCTTTTATGGGTATAAGGAAATTAAAATGGAGCCAACAGGCGATGGCTCCTGGAAGTGCGAGGTGGTGATATGACCACACGAAAAAACAAGAACTCGCTACGGTATGTTTACGGCGACCGAGAGTTTGGGTTTGTCTCGCCGTTTGAGAAACCGAGAAGAAAAAGACACCGAAAAGTTTAAATACCCCTAAAACTTATGGGGGAATATCACTTCTTTTAGGAGTGAGTGAGTGAAATGGAAAACAACGATACGCAAACGCAACCAAAAACATTGTATAACACTTTTAAAGGGATTAAGGTCTTCGTTTACAAACGAATGCCGAGCCCTAACAAGTTTCATGTCGGCTTCATTATTGATGAGACAGATCACTATCTAATTTTGAAGCGTGATAGAGATAATATGCCGATTGCCATCTCAAAGGACACCATTGAGGATGTTATTCCAGAAAGAAAAGAGGGTGAGGGGAGATGAAAGAAGAAGAAATTGATAGTATTCTCGAACAGATTAAGGGATACCCCTATTATATAGTTTTTAAAAGAAATAACAAAAAACTTGTTGTGGAAATTTATGCTGAAGATAGACTACCCTATCCATCAGAAGAGGAGAAACTAATACTCAAATTTAACTTTCTACAAGTTGAAAAACTGAAGAATTGGGAAATGATAATGCACCAAATTACAGACTACTTTGAAAAGAAACACCTTTTTATGATACCATTAATAAACAAACTTTTTTTAGAAAGTTCATATCCCAATAACAAAATGAAAATGCCAACAATCTGCTTTATAGTAATGCGAGATATTTATCATCTGCCAATAAATCATAGAAATTTTTGGCCAATCCCAAAAAAGAAGACAATAAAAAAAATTAGAAGTTCCTTGCATATAAACAAATGCGACATTAAAACAGAACCACTGCCCTCTTGCATCTCAATAGAAAAAGCAATTTACTATTATGCAGAGAAGCTAAAATTGAGTAAAAAAACAATAAACGAAATTTTAAAATTACACAAATCTACAAATTACTATCCCACCAATCCAATTTCATATATTTCAGGAATTATTTATCTTGGTAGCATATTAGCAGGAGAACACATACCACAGAGGGAAGTAGCATATGCTACACAACAAACGGAAGTAACAATAGGAAATGCCAAACGAAAGATTATAAATTCCTTGAAAGATGAAGAACTTAAAAAAAAGTTTCAAAAGTGGCGGAGGGGAGGAGATGAAAGAACTTGATTATTATCCAATTTTAAAAGCAAAATTAGAAAAGGAAAGTGTAAGAGCATATTACGGAAAAGATTTCAATGCAATTGGACATAGAACGAGACCAGATATGTTAATTTTTCACAACTTAAAAGGTTTAGCCAGCCCCATTGGTCTTGAAATAAAAACAGGCGAACACTTCCAGCAAATAACACAGGGGATATATGACCAGTTGCACCACAAATACGCCGATGCGCTATTCAAATGCGATAAAGAAAAATGGGAAGGCAAACTAAAAATGTTAGCGTTTACAACAATAACAGCGTGTGAAGATGGGCTCATATATGGAAAGCACTACTCCAATGCCAGTAACTTTTTTGTGGAGCGAATTTGTTGGAAATTAGGCGTTGCACTTCTCCTCTACAACCACCCTACTGATATAAAAGGTAGGAGATTTCATATTTCTTACAAAAACAAAAGATATTACTTTAATGGCGAGGTGAAGCAAATTGTTAAATGGGACGACTGATTTAAAGCAACAATGGGACTTCCTCGGCTTTGAGAAAGAAGCGGAAATTCGGCTGATTGACCCACATAGAGAGAAGCCCCCGAAAAGCATTTTTGTGCACACTTTTGAAGAATTTAAAAAGGTTGTCGAGGAGAACGACGGGAAATACAACATCTATGTCGGCATAAACGAGCGTAGGCAGGGCGGAACTTCAAAGCCCGATGTTATCTCTGTAAAGACCATTATTCTTGACTTGGACAGCGTTCGGGATAAAGACACGGCTGCAACAGAGGAGGAACTGCAAAAGGTTATCCACTACTCGGAAACAATCCAGTACAACCTTATGCGCGATCTTGGAATCAAAAAGCCCCTGCGGGTTATGTCGGGCAACGGGGTGCAACTCTACTTCGCCATTCCCAAAATAGAGATAACAGACGAGAACCGAGACGATATTGAAGAGAGAATCCAAAAGTTTCACAGATATGTGCAACAACGCTACTCAAACGACTTCTGCAAGATTGACCAAATTGGCGACTTGCCACGGATTATCAAGGTGCTGGGCTCAACAAGCGTAAAGGGGGACAACACGAAAGAAAGGCCTTGGCGCCGAGCGTATATTATCGACAAGCCATTTGAACGGGATGAAGACACGGCGCTGAAAGAATTGCTTATGAGCTACGATGTTACGGAGCCAGAGAAAACCACGCCAGAACCCGAACCATTGAGCCGAAAGACCGAGGAAGAATTTAACAAGTTGTTGGAATCGGACAAAAAATTAAGGGATTTGTACGAGGGGCGGTGGCAGAAATATGGTTATCCCTCACGAAGCGAAGCAGAAGAGGGGTTGATTTCAAAACTGGTACTTCACAAGTTTCCAAGTGAGCAAATAGCTGAAATTATGAACAATGCTAAAATCGGCAAGTGGCAAGAAAGGGATGATAGCTATCGGGAGCACACGATTAAGAGTGGAAAAGATTGGGCAAATAAGAAAATACAAGAAAAGATAAAGAACTACAAAGTGGGGACTTGGCTCGAATTTTCTGATGAAATACCAGGAAAGGACAAAAGAAAGTTTAATCCTGTAAAGTTGGCAAAAAAAATTTTAGAATACTTCAACTTTTTGACAATTGGAGACACAAAAGAGATTTATGTTTATGAAGATGGTGTTTATGTGCCAAAGGGGGAGAATATAATACAAAAAATAGTTGTCGAAACCCTTGGAAATCTCGCAAAGAAAAACTACACAGCGGAGGTGCAACATATTATAGAAGCAAAAACATTTGTTGACAGAACAGAACTGAATGTTGATCCTGATTTAATTTGCGTACAAAATGGAGTGCTAAACATAAAAACAAAAGAGTTATTGCCACATTCTCCTGAATATAAGTTCTTGACCAAAATACCAGTTAAGTTTGATAAAGACGCAGATTGCCCGAAAATAAAGGAATTTGTTTCAGATGTACTTTATCCTGAAGATGTGCCAGTTATACAAGAAATATTTGGGTATTGTTTATTAAGAAAGTACCCTATTCACAAAGCGTTTATGTTTTTGGGCTCTGGAAGCAATGGAAAGAGCAAACTTTTGTCTTTGTTGAGTAATTTCTTAGGTCACGAAAACATTAGCTCGGTAGAACTTCAAGAACTCGCAGAAAATAGATTTGCAACGAGCCAATTATATGGAAAACTTGCAAATTTATCAGCAGATTTGTCAGATAAATCAATGAACCAAACAGGGCGTTTTAAAATGCTCACAGGGGGGGATTTAATAACAGCAGAGCACAAGTTTAAATCTCCATTTTCTTTTGTTAACTATGCAAAACTTGGTTTTTCTGCAAATAAACTTCCAGAAACCCAAGACAACACAGACGCATATTTCAGACGCTGGATTATAATAAATTTTCCATATACATTTACAGAAGTTAAAGATGATGGAAACAAGGATGCAGATCCACATATTTTAGATAAAATCACAACAGAGGGTGAAATGAGTGGCCTTTTGAATTGGGCGTTGGATGGTTTAGAGCGCCTCCTTAAAAATGGAAAATTCTCAAATAGTAAAGAAGTTGATAAATTAAGAGAGGAATATATTAAAAAATCAGATTCATTGGAGGCATTTATTAATGAATGTGTGGAGTTTGACCCAGATGTATGGACAGACAAAAACACATTCTATTCAAGTTATATTCAATATTGCAAAGACAACAAACTACCTTACAAAAACAAAAACACAGTTGGAAAAAACATCTCGGTTTATATGCCTTCAGTTCGAATTGAACGAAAGAAAGTTAATGGTGAAAGGGTGCGAGGTTACACTGGAATTAAACTAATCAAAGACCCTTATGAAAACTCAAGTGATAGTATGTCCAGGGTGTCCAGGGTGTCCAATGTTTCCTCTATTTTATTATATAATTTTTCAAAAAATAACAATAAGATAAAGAGAACCTTGGACACATTGGACACATTGGACACAAAATCTACAATAGCACACCATAATAATAAACTCTCCAGTGGACATAAAGGTAAAAACTTAATTTTTGACTCCGCCACAGAACATTCTCTCCTTGAAAAATTGCGGGCGGATTTCAGAGAAAGCGGGGAACTTTATCTTACCGAAGTCAAAGACAAACTTTTCTGGCTCACAGACGACGAGATAAATTACCTCGTTGAAAAG
>JALTGF010000047.1 GCA_027077325.1 archaeon | reverse complement strand
TATTTATACGTTGGTTGGGGTCACTGTGGTAATTATCATTATAGATCTTACTTAAAATTCAATTTGAACCAGCTTCCGAACTGTATAGCAATAAATTCTGCTCAATTGAAATTATATCCCAGTTATTTAAGAAGTTGTTCTTCTTATGAACAATTTGGTGTTTATTCTGTCTCTGATTCTTGGACTGAAACAGGGATAAACTGGAATAATGCACCAACCAATTTTAATTATGTATCGCAAAATTCTGATTGTTCTGAAAATTCATATCACAGCTGGACTGTTACCCCCGCAGTTGTTGCAGAATATTCTGGAGACAGAACCTTAAGTTTGGCTGTGAAAAGAACGAGCGAAGACAGTGATATGAGATACAAAAGATATTACAGCAAAGAAGGAACCTCTAACAACAATAAAAAACCTAAATTGGTTGTAGATTATTCTAATGCATGTTATACTTGCGCAGGGCAAAATACGTGCAGTTCAAACCCCGCATGTGAATGGTGTTCTGAATGTTATGGAAACAGAACAAGTCCTTTAGGTGCCCGCTGTACAAATATGGGGAACTGTGATTATGCAAACTATGAATGCCATAGAGGCTCTTGCGGAGCTGTCTGTGATGGTCCCAATGATTTTTTGGTTGAGGGAAATATGTGCAAATATAATTGTGATGCAGTTGGTTCCTGTTCTTACCAAAATCAATGTTCTTTAGAACCACATTGTCAAGGAAATATTTTATATTATAACGGACAATGCTCTGAAACAGGATGTTCTTTTGAAAGCCAGAACTGCAGCAGTTTGAATTATTATGATAATTTTACATATTATTGTAATGGAACAAGCTTGTGGAAAAAGAGAAAATTCCATGAGTTCACATGCGGCTCAGGAAATTGCACAGAACATGTTTCATGGACAGATAATCAATTAATAGAAAGATGTTCTTTTCAGTGTGGAGCAGAATGCAACAGTACTTCAGATTTTTTCTTAAACGGCTCGACCTGTGATTATAATTGCGATTTGAACACCTGCACTTATAAAAATTCAACTTCAACTTCGAATTTTTGCGAAAACAACACATTTTATACAAACGGCACATGTTCCTCACAAGGAGTCTCTTTTAATAGTCAAAACTGCTCTACTTTAGATTATTCTGAAAATGGAGTTTTATACTGCAACAGTTCTGAGTTAAGACAGCACAACATCTTTCATTACTATACTTGCTCTTTAACAGGATGTGAAGAAAATATCAGATGGACAAATGATACCCTTGTTGAGAATTGCGATGACCGCGATAATTCAACATACGGAGAATGCGGATTAGAAAATTGGACTTGCGTAGAAAATGGAACTGCTTCCTGTGCAATTGTTAATATAATAAAAA
>JALTGF010000046.1 GCA_027077325.1 archaeon | reverse complement strand
GTGCTGAAAGAAGCAAAACTCATAAAAAAAGAAAATCCTGACTTGTCAGATTATGACTGCAAACAGCTTGCTATTGGTTATTACAAAACCTGGAGAAAAGTACTAGAAGAAGCAGAGAAGATTAAGAAAGAAAATCCTGACTTGTCAGATTATGACTGCAAACAGCTTGCTATTGGTTATTACAAAACATGGAGAGGTGTGCTGAAAATATTCAGAAAACTTGAAAAGAAGCACCCTGACTGGAACCACACGAAATTACTGAAAGAGTCCAGGAGAATTTTCAAAAAGCATCCTTAATTTGTATAAGTAGCCCCGGGCAGATTCAGAACCAGCTGAAGATCAGCTGGCAATCATACTGCACTCGCTCCTTTCAGTCGCGAGGCAGTATTTGACTATTATTTCAAGACTGTGCATTTTATATAGTAGCCCCGAACGGATTCGAACCGTTGTCCTGGGCTCCAAAGGCCCATATGCTTGACCACTACACCACGGGGCTGAACTTTTAACAGGTTACCCTTGCCATTAGTTCCCTTTCCTGTTAACTTATGTTTTGAACAGAGTATATCATTTACTCGGAGATTTAAATAAATTAGCTATTTTCCAATTAACTCGTTGCAGTTAAAAAAGATTTATAAACTTTATTAAGACTTCGCCAAATTTCTATAGAGAATCACAAAGGGTATAACTTAACTGGCAGGAGCTATTCTCGTTATATAATTCCAAGGCACCGGCCCTTGCTTTAAAACGCTTTCCATAAGCCGCGCATAGATGCTTTGGCCAATTTTCTTTGCCTCTTTTAAGTTATCTGCCTCTGTCTTATAGAGTATGCCATCGCGGTTCTTTCCAAAAAGGAGATAAATGTAAAAATCATTTTTCCATAACTTGTCCCGTAGGAATCCTTTTTTTACGCCGCGGACTTTCCCCTTGAACTTCTTGTACCTAAATCCCTCAAACATATCCTCAAGCTTGTCACGACCGCGCCCCTCCTTGACTTTTGTTATATAAATTTTAGTTGGCTCTATTTTGTGATTCCTTAAAATCCGCCTGACCTCATTTTCAAGAAGTTCTGTACTGCTGAGGCGCTTCTCAAATTTTTTTATTACGTGCAAGTCCTTTGGAAAAAAGGCAAGTTCAAAGTGGTTTTTGTCCATCAAAATATATAAGTGATTACGGGGTTTTATATCTTTTATGGTAAATGTTTTCGTTCTCCGGCTTGGGCACAGGATTGCTAGAGACAAGAGGATAAGCACACATGTTGGTCTGGTTGCAAGAACTTTTGGCGCGCGCGGAATTTACTACACTGGGCAGAAGGACAGTTCTTTGGAAGAAAGCATAAACAAAATTGTTGAAAACTGGGGCGGCCCATTTAAAGTTGA
>JALTGF010000045.1 GCA_027077325.1 archaeon | reverse complement strand
CTGAGTAAAACATATTTGCCATTTGATTAAAAATAACCATTTGCTTTTTATGAATTGGCAAAATATTTCTCGGAACTTTCATTTTAGTCATTTTTAAATAAACTTGATGATAAAAATCACCTAAGCAATTAGTTGCTGAAAAATTTCTTTTTTGAATAGCCTGATAAACAATCTCCGCTTCGCTTGTTTTTGGTGGCAATGAACAATGGGGACCCTGACCAATAATTTTATCCAAATCCCGCCGATATTGATTAACATTTTCTTGATTTGGCGGAACAATTTTCAGCTGATCTGTCTTTATTTTTAATTCTGCCTGAAAATAAGGAATTACTTGGCTAATTCCTTCTGACAAAACCTGTTGATTTTTAATATCCGGCGGCAATGTTAAGGAAGAACTAGAAATCGGTATCGATGAAGATGTTGGCCAAGTTGAAGAACTGCTTGGTTGAATTTTATTATTTATAATACTATTGCTCAAAAAATGTGCCAACATTAAAGTTAGATTTTTTTGTCCGCGAGGCTTTTGTGTTCGGTTAACTAATTTATCATTTGGCGCTGGCTTAGTTGGATCATAACCAGCCGCCACCTCCAAACCATCAGGATAGCCGTCTCCATCGGTATCTGGATTACAGGGATTGCTGCCATAAACTTGCTCTTGCCAATCAGGTAAACCATCATGGTCAACATCGGAATTTTTATCACTCGGATTAGGGACACAAGAAGAATGATTTATTTGCTTGAGAATTTTTGGCATTATTAAAGAATCTAATTGAGAAGCGTTTCCTTGTCGACTTTTCAAAACTAAATAGCCGCCCAAAACAATCCCGATTAAAAGAATAACCGTTGAAATAATTATTACCGATAAACCTCTTCTATTTTCTTGAAACCTTGATTTTTTCATTTTGAATATTGACTTTTTTAGTCCTTCCCGTTCCGATCTGAATAAACTTATCTTTTCTATAAATTCTGATTAACAGAAAATTTCTAACGGGTGAATTGAGAATTGAGAATTGAAAATTGAAAATTGACTTAATTCTTTGCCTCTCTTGACAAGATTTTTTTATCCTGCTATACTATTAACAGTTTAACAGAACCGTCTTGGCGTAAGCCAAGGCGGGTTTTTATTTCCGCCTTACTATTATAACCTTTTTTCCAGTTTTTGCCAAGTTTTAATATCTAAAAATCCTGGTCTTGCTTGCGCCGGAGTATCAAGCTCGTCAAAAATTTTTAGCCAATCTTTTTGCGGCCAAGCAACTTTTAAATTATTAATTAATTTTTTTCTGGGATGGGAAAAGCCAATTTTAATTAGCTGAAAAAATTTTTTAATTTCTTCCGGTTCTCTTTTTTTAATGGGAAAAAATTTAATAATTGCCGAATC
>JALTGF010000044.1 GCA_027077325.1 archaeon | reverse complement strand
ATGTGTCAGGGATCGCAGTTGGCACAAACATTGGCTCAAACATTGTTCAGATCACTGCGATTCTTGGAATTGTCGCACTTTTTATGAAAATTTATGCAAGCAAGAAGTTCTTAAAGAGAGATTACATAGTTATGCTTGGCTCAATAGTAATCCTGTTTTTGTTTTCATTGAACGGGATACTTAGCAGGGTCGAAGGACTTGCTCTTGCTGGGCTTTATATAATCTATCTTTGGATTCTTGGTAGGGAAGAACAAGTTGGAGACAAACTTGATAATTATCAGAGCAAGCACTTGCTGGCATATACATTAGCACTTCCAGTTGGCATTGTTGGGCTTTTGCTTTCGGCAGCAATTGTTGTGAACTCTGCAGAAGTCATTTCTGCTATGTATGGGCTAAAAGAAACACTAATTGGGACATTAATAATAGGCGTTGGGACAGCGCTTCCTGAATTAACAACATCAATTATTGCAATTTACCGAAAATCAGTTGGGATGGCTGCCGGAGTTTTAATTGGAAGCAACATAACAAACCCACTTTTTATGATGGGGATTGGCGCCGCAATCTCAACTTATACAATTGCCCATGACATAATTTGGTTTGACCTACCGTTCTGGTTTGCAGTTTCTTTAGTTGTTTTGGCTTACCTTTGGTTTGAGCCAAAAGGAATGAAAAAGTGGCAAGCATTAACTTTGATAGGATTTTATGTGGTTTATGTTTATGTGAGGGTTAAGTACCTTGGGATTTACTTCTAAGCAGTGCACTTTGGATTTGAAAAAGAGTTTCCTGTGTTATCAGTAATTTTAAGGATTAGATTTCCGCACCTTATGTGATGAATTTGTATAGTCATTGGCGTTCCATCGCTTAATTGGACGTACATAGTTGTTTCTAGAGAAGGATACCCCTTATAATTGCTTGGTTTGGGATCGTCAAGTCCAGTTATCATAAAGCCACCAAGATCAATTCCAACAACTTTTTTTCGAGATTCATTTAATAAAGCAGAAACATATATCTGCAAGTCATTTGGTTAGTATAGCATATTAGATATATAAATTTAGCAGAGATACTTACTCAATGAATGAGTTTCTCACTAAATACCTTTAAGTTAGGATAGATAGAGATACCATTGCTTTCAATTCTCATTGGAACAATTCTCTTTAAGTGCTTCATCCCCCTTGCCTTAAAAACTTCAATTGCACTTGTCCGGGCATCCCCTTGGCGTATGTTGTACATCAGGATTACGATATCTGCCAAAAATTCTTCAACACCTCTTGGAGCATACTCGGAAGGGGAAACACCAGATTCAGAAATCACAAACAGGGTGATGTTGTTCTTTTCAAAAAAGTCAAAGAGCTGCTGCAAATGCAACCGATAAAGTTCTTTCTTAGAGAGAAATATTGCTTCAACCACAGAGATTGAATCAATTACAACAATCTCAATTTTTGGGTCTGCTTCAAGCAATTTTTGGATATGCTCCAGCCCAGGCATGTATTTGTCCCTGACTAACTCATGATAAGAGCGTTCAATTGACTGGGCAACCTTAAATGGATCAATCTTTACAATTTTAAGCAAACCTTTTTTAATTAACGGGTCAGGATTCCAGCCAAATTCGTGCATGTATGAAATTAATTTTTCCGAGGACTCCTCAAGCGAAACATACAGGCACTTATGCCCAAGTTTTGCAGCATTGTAAAGGGTTTGAAGAGAAAATATTGTTTTACCACTCCCGCTTTCACCAGAGATTAAAAAAGAGACATTTTTCTTTGGGCTTCCCTCAAAAAGTTTTGAAAATCCGGGGATGCCAATGAACGCCCTCCGGAACATGCCTTTTGATTTTTTCCTTGACTTTTTAGATTTTGCCATACTTTAGTTTTAAATGAACGATGAGCCTGGACCTACACGCCATTATGAAAAAGAAATAAACAAGAACATGTATAAAGCCAAGCAAAGATGAAAAAGTCGACTCTGAAATTGTGCTGCCTGAGAAAATGAGATACGTCCGCAACAGGTCAGATGACCCTAAAACAAGTAGTCCAGCCCCCAAGAATACCCACGCACGAGCTATAATATTCCTACTAAATGTTTTACTTATAATAGCCAGTGATAGGTATAATAGGAAAAGATCAAAAAGAGGAAATACTATGTTCATTAACTTTGAATAAATATTAGCACTTGACGTGATTACATTTACAAAATTGTAATATAAAAACAACACGCCCACTACGCTAACAATCAACGCAATAGCATATTCTTTTGTCCTGCTTTTAGTAAAAATACTTCTGTCGGCGACAATTCCACCAATAGCAAGGAGGATGTAACCGAAAAGCCAAAAGACATTAGCAATTGAAAAGATAGTGGTGCATTTACAAGAAAGTCCCCCAGACATAAGCCAAATTGCTTCACTTAGGAGCCACCCAAAAGTCCCAATGGTAAAGAAGTAAAGCCGCTTCCCAGAATCTGTATTTTTAAGTATGCGATAAAGGCTATAGACGCAATATAGAAGGAGGGTAATTGTTACTAATGGAAGGATTGTGGACAATTGGGACATTACCTGAATGCGTGATCCCCAAAAAAAAACGGAAGCAGGGATATGAAAACAAGGACAATACCTGCGTATAATCCAAAATCTTGTAGTTTCATGTCAAACTCCCAATAGGTTTTTCTACTTTAATAACTTTATCATAGAAAATTTTGGTCTTATTCGCCAATTCGATGCTTTTAGGTGTTGCAATGTCAAAGAAAATGCCAGTAACATCCCACTCGCGCAATTTTTTGATTATGAAACTAATGAACCTTGCAATTACATCGGAATGGTTATACAGTTGAAGAGTAGAGAGAGTATAAAATAATAAGAATTTAGACTTGCCACCAAGCCCAGTCAATGCTTGGGAAATTGCAATAGAAAGTTCGGTAAGGTTTGAAGGCGAATTTACAGAGATGTGCTTTTGCCCATATGTGTCCGAGTCATCATTGACTGAAACTAAATCAATGAAGATGAGGTTGTGAGAGTCTACCTTCTCTTTCTTAAGAAGATTATCGATAGTGCTCATTGGCAAATTTAAGGTAACAAAAACACCAGGAATTTTTGATTTGTTCATAACACGCAAGGCGTCGATAAGTGGCGGGAGGGCATTCCCCTTGGTTAAAAAGAGAACAACAGATCCTTTAGAATTTAGCGCCTCAAAAAGCTCATTTGGCTTTTCCACTTTCCTCTTTGATTTAGATTTAGTACGCTCACGCTTACCTACCATTTCAAAAAAATAAACAGATTTTTAGCTTATAAAGTTTATGCCTAGCCCACAAACAAAAATATATATAAAATTAAAAACACTAAAAACACTGATATGAAATTAAACCTGTGCTGTTGTTGCTAGAAGAACTTGCATAGGTTGGCCTTTATTCTTTGTTGCGTTTCAATAAGTTGCAGTGGTGGCAGAACGGCTATGCGTACGCCTGCAGAGCGTATCTACGGGAGTTCAAATCTCCCCCACTGCTTCATTTTTAGGAGGTAATTAAATGGATATGGAGAATAATGTAAAAAGAAGGGATCGCCTTTGCTAGCGAGAGCGTTCTCGACTTAATTGGGAATACGCCAATTGTTAAAATAAACAGACTAAACAAAGAAAGGTATGTAAACATTTACGCAAAACTTGAAAGTTTTAATCCCGGCGGCTCAATTAAGGATAGGATTGCAAAATACATGATAGAGCGCGCGGAAATTGAGGGAAAGCTGACAAAAGATAAGGTAATTTTAGAGGCAACTTCTGGGAACACTGGAATTGGTCTCGCTTTAGTTGGCGCTGCAAAAGGTTATAAAGTTGAAATTGTTCTCCCAGAAGATGCAAGCATGGAAAGAGTTGCATACATGCAGGCCTTTGGAGCTAAAATAATTTTCACGCCAAAAGGAAAAGGAACTGCAGGAGCAATTGAAAAAGCGCACGAACTTTTTAAGAAAAATCCAGAAAAATACTTCATGCCAGACCAGTTTAACAATGAAAACAACTGGCGTGCACACTATGAAACAACAGGCAAAGAAATTCTTGAGCAAATTAAAGAGAAGATAGATGTGTTTGTAGCAGGGATCGGAACCGGCGGGACAATAATGGGCATTGGAAAAAAGTTAAGAGATGCCTACCCAGAAGTAAAGATAGTTGCAGTGCAGCCATATCTAAGCCAGAAGATTCCTGGCCTTAGAAACTTAAAAACACCAAGAGCACCTTCAATATTTAAAAAAGATTTTGTAGATGAAATTGTGGAAGTGAATTCAGGGATTGCAATGGAAATGTCAAGAAAACTTGCAAGAGAAGAAGGAATTTTTGCAGGCATAAGCTCAGGGGCGGCAATTTATGTTGCTTTAAAAGAAGCAAAGAAACTAAAATATGGGACAATTGTAACCGTGTTTCCTGACGGAGGCGAGAAGTACATTAGTTTGAAAATATTTGACAAGAAAGTTAATAAAAACAAAGGAGGTAATTAAAAATATGGCCCTAAAGTTTTACAACACCTTAACAAAGAAAAAAGAGGAATTTAAACCTTTAAGAGATAAAGAGGTAGGACTTTATACGTGTGGGCCAACCGTTTATGATTACGCGCATATTGGAAACTTTAGGACTTATGTTTTCCAAGACATTTTAAAGCGCTATCTTGAGTACAAAGGATACAAAGTAAAGCACGTGATGAATATCACAGATGTGGATGACAAGACAATAAAGAGGTCTCAAGAGCAGGGAATTCCTTTGAAAGAATACACTGAAAAGTACACAAAAGCGTTTTTTGAAGATATGAAAACATTAAACATAGAATCTGCTGATGTTTATCCCCGCGCAACAGAAACAATTAAGGAAATGGTGGAGCTTGTTAAAAAGCTCCTTGAAAAAGGACTTGCATATAAGAGCGATGACGGGATTTATTATGACATTTCAAAGTTCAAGGACTATGGAAAACTTTCAGGGTTTAAGATTGAAGAATTAAAAGCAGGCGCAAGAGTAAAAAAGGATGAGTATTCCAAAGAGAACGCATATGACTTTGCCCTCTGGAAATTTTGGAAGCCGGAAGATGGCGATGTTTACTGGGAAACAGAAATCGGAAAAGGAAGGCCAGGATGGCATATTGAATGTTCCACAATGTCTATGAAATACTTGGGAGAAACCTTTGACATCCACACGGGCGGAGTTGACTTAATTTTCCCACACCACGAGAACGAGATTGCCCAAAGCGAAGGGGCAACAGGAAAGCCATTTGTTAGGTATTGGCTCCATGCAGAGCACTTGCTTGTCAATGGGAAAAAAATGTCAAAGTCACTGGGAAACTTTTACACACTGCGGGATCTCTTAAGTAAAGGGTATGAGCCAGTTGCAATCCGCTATGTTTTGCTTTCAACACACTATCAACAAAAACTAAACTTTACATTTAAATCTTTAGAAGCAGCAAAAAACACTGTCCAAAGAATATTTGAATTTGTTGACAGAGTCAGAGAAGCAAAAGGTAAAGATACTGATATTTCCGATATTCTTCAAGAAGCAAAAAATGAATTTGAAGAAGCAATGGATGACAACCTTGAAATAAGCCGAGCGCTTGCATCTATGTTTGAGTTTATTAAGAAAGTAAACCAGTTAATTGACTCTGGAAAAATTGGGGATAATAACAAAAAGGGCATCCTAGGATTAATCCAAGAATTTGACAAAGTTTTAGGTATCTTAGATATGAGAAAACCAGAAGTTGACAAAGACCTAATTGGAAAGGTTTCAAAAATCGCAGAAGAATACAACTTGAAGTCTTCTAATAATTTTGAAAAACTTATGTCTTCAATCATAAGATTTAGGGAGTCCGCAAGAGCAAAAAAGGACTACCAGACCTCTGACACAATAAGGACTAAGCTCTTGGAAATTGGGGTTGAGTTACAAGACACAGATAAGGGAGTTAAGTGGAAGATTAAGATTTAAATATTAGTGAGGAGTTATAATAGTAACTTATGATATTAGAGATTTTACTTGAAACATTAAAGATAGTCTTCATTGTAGCCCTGCTAATGATTGGCATTGAATGGGTCGAGATAAGGCATAAAGAAAAAATCAAAAAGGTTCTGACTAAAAACGAAACGAACCAAGTTGTTGGCTCATCAATTCTCGGAGCAATTCCCGGGTGTATTGACGCGTTTTTTGTTGTTTCACTTTACACGCACGGGCTTGTTGGGTTCGGGGCTTTAACTGCAGTAATGATTTCAACAGCAGGGGATGAGGCGTTTGTAATGCTTGCAATGGTCCCAAAGGCAGCAATAATTATTTTTGCAGCATGCATTGTATTTGGGATAATTGGCGGATTTCTAGCAGATAGACTTATAAAAAAGATAAAGTACAAAACCGCAGCGCCATGCTGCATAGAAATTCACGAGAAAAAGAAAGAACTAAATGCAAAGCACTTCTTAAAGGAGCACGTTTACAAGCACGTATTGAGAAAGCACATACCAAAATTGTTCCTTTGGATCTTCTTCACGCTGCTTGCAATGCAAATACTAACCCAGCGATTTGACTTGGCTGCAATACTTCCAAAAAATGCAATTCTTTTAGTAATTTTGGCAGCACTAATTGGGATCATTCCTGAATCCGGACCACACCTAATATTTGTTACTATGTTTGCACAGGGGTTAATCCCATTTTCGGTGCTTTTAACAAGTTCCTTAGTCCAAGATGGACATGGTTTGCTTCCGCTTCTCTCTTATTCAGTTAAGGATTCAATTGCTGTCAAGCTTTTCAATGTTGCATTTGGCCTGGCAATTGGACTAATTTTAGTTTTAATTGGGCTTTGAGAAAGTTTAATAAGTTTTAAAGACAACTTTTAGCAGGTGGTTTAAATGGCAACTAATTATGATATTAACAACATTGAAATTGAATGGCTCATTCACGACTGCTTTAAAATTAAAGCACATGACTTGGTCATTTACACAGACCCCTACAAGTTGAGGGGCAATCTTGAAAAAGCCGACTTAATTTTAGTTTCACATGACCACTATGACCATTGTGATCCAGATTCAATTGAACTAATAAAAAAAGAGGACACAGTGATAGTAACAAACCAAAAGGCATCAGAAAAAATTTCAGGGGCAGAAGTTATGTCAGCCGGCGAGACAAAAAATGTGAAAGGCGTTGAGATTAAGGCAATTCCTGCATACAATATAAAGCCAGAAAGGCAAAGATTTCATCCAAAAGAAAATGGCGGACTTGGGTTTATATTTAAAGTAAACGGAACTTCATTTTATCACTGCGGGGACACAGATGCAATCCCTGAGATGGAAGATCTAGATGTTGACGTTGCATTTCTCTGCGTGAGCGGAACGTATGTAATGAGCCCAGAGGAGGCTGCAGAAGCCGTCCAAATGATAAAGCCAAAAGTAGCAATTCCAATGCACTATGGCGCGGGAGTCGCAGGAGCAATAGAAGACGCTGAGAAGTTCAAGCAGTTGGTTGGAGATAAAGCAAAAGTTGTGATATTAGAGCCAAAATTAAAGTAGTTACTTTATCAAAACTGCTCTGGCAGGAGATGCATCAGCACGTATTTTAAGAGGAAAACAATAGATAGTATAACTTCCAGGCGGAACATCCCTTAGATTTAAGCCCTCAATTATTGGGATTTCTGCTCCAAGCAGGAGTTTGTGTGTTTCGTGCCCGGGCTGCTCTCTCTCCACGCCAAGCTCATCAATACCAACCATCTTTACTTTTTTAGAAACCAGGTATTCTGCCGCCGACTTGTCCAAGTAAACAAAGTTAAAGTTAAAATTTTCTGAAAAGGAGTTTTTTGTCTTAAACAAAATAATATCACCATCTTGAATATCCAACTGCTCTAAATCTCCGCTTGTTATTTTTTCATCTAAATTTGTTAGGTCAAACACTTTACACTTGCCATAAAATTTGTCAAGAGGCAGCTCATCTATCCTTTTGCCACTTTCAAAAAAATGGAAAGGAGCATCAATATGCGTACCGGTGTGACTATACAGGACCATCTTTGTCATATTTGAACCATTTTCTTTAAGAGATTTAACCTTGCTTAAATTTGGCCTGAATTTCTCATCATTTTTATAAACGGCCATATCTTCACTAATTTCTCGAGAGATATCAATTATCATTTTCTTGTATTTTTTCCAGGGATGTGCCCGCCAAAGACATTTCTCATTGCATTAATTAGTTTAGTGGCATAACTCCCCTTCTTATTGGACTCAATTCGTTTGTTTATGGCAACTACTGCAGCAGGAACCTCAACCCCATTCTTTTCTGAGAGAGAAACAAGTTTTTGCATCTCATCTATGGTTTCGCCTTTTACGTGGCCATTAACGCCACTTAGTTCAGTCCCATATTTTTCAAGCGCTTCCTTTGCATATTCTACAAGCTTTCCTTCGTTAATACTTCCGTGATTCCACAAGTCAAAAACATCTCTTAAATTAATCCCAAGCCCCTCTCTTTCTGAAATGCTTTTTATTGCTGCTGCACCCTCAGAGATACCTTCCAAGGTGATGTATTCAACAAGATTGTGGTAACCCTTTACCAGGTGCCCCGCACCACTTTTTCCAACATGGCCATAGCCATTGGAGACACAAAGAGATTTGAAAACTGGCTCAAGAGTATCATAGGCGTTTATATCTCCGCCCACCATCATACAGGCCTGCCCATCTTTAATTCTTATTCCTCCGCTCATGCCAATATCTAAAAAATAGATACCGTTTTCTTTTAACAGTTGGGCCCTTTGTATAGAATCCTTGTAAAAAGAATTTCCGCAATCTGCAATTATATCTCCTGAGCTCATTTTCGAGATTAAATTATCTATACAATTTCCAACTGCACTAGCAGGTACCATTAAAAGGACTATCTTTTGAGCACCTAGTTTTTCAATCATTTCACCCATGGTATACACAGCATCAATTCCATTAGATTTTGCATCATCCACAACTTCCTTTTTTACATCAGTAGCCACTACATCAAATCCATCTTCAGTTAAATGCTTAGCAGCTCCAAATCCCATTTTCCCTAGACCTATTAATCCAATTTTCATAGCACGCCTCCTTTCTTACCGTATACATATGCACCGAGCAAGCCAATATTATCCCCAAGTTTAGTTGGAACAATGTCAGGAATTTTATTAATAGTGTATTTTTTTATTTCTTCCTTTGAAGGGATTATTTTTTCAAACTGATTTAAGCCAATTGATCCAGAGACAACAATTTTCTCAACACGAACAGCATTTATTATATTGCCAAATCCTTGCGCGTTGTAGTCCCTCATTTTTTTGATTAATTTTCTAGTTTTTTCATTGTCTTGCTTAAAAAAACTTTCAGCATTCATCCCAGTTGCTTTTTTAATTGCATAACCAGAACACAGAGCAACCCAGCATCCGCGCCTGCCGCAACTGCAAATCGGACCATTCCTTTCTAGGACATCGTGTCCATACTCCCCGCCAGGTATTAACTGTCCATTAATTAGAGTTCCAACGCCAATCCCCGTGCTTATTGTAACAACAGATAAGGAGGTTATGTTCTTCCCCCATCCAAAGTGCTTTTCGGCCAGCACAGCAGCGTCCATATCATTTAGCACTAGGACATTTTCTGAAAACATACTTGAAAAATCAACTTCTTCTTTTATCCCCATTGTTGGCGCCTCTAAAAGAATATTGCCTTCTACAGGACCAGGAACCGCCAAAGAAACTAGGTTTATACTTTCTTTTACAGAAGATCTTAAAGAATTTGAAACACTTTTCAATTGCTCTAAAAAATTTTCAGCAGATTTCTTAGTTTTAACAATCTTCTTTGACAAGATTTTGTCACTTGCAGAATCAAAAATAGCTCCGCGAAGATTAGTCCCACCAACGTCATAGCATTCTATCAAACCCATAAGTTGAATATAAGCATTTAGATTAAAAAGGTTATCTTTTTAGGGACTATCTGACAACTTGCATAAAATCTAAAGCAAGAATAACTGCAGTTACTAAAACAATATTATTATAAACAGTAGAAGCGATATCTCCGCCAGTTCCTATCACAAATCTTAGGACAATTATAGACAGGGCAAATACAATTACAGATGCAATTAATTCAGGGATTTCAAACCCAGCAACAAGAAGATGCACAAACTGGAAAGCTATGGCAATCAGCACAAAAAGAACAATTAACTTAACGGATATTTCATGCCCAGTTTTTCCAGTATACAACAAGAACAAGCCAACTGCTAGAACAACAATAAATGCACCAATTATTACTGGATTTAGATGTGCCTTATTATTTAACATTTCAATTTAATAAAACAAGTTCAGATACTTATTTCTTTTCTCTTCGCTTTGGTCTTAATCTTGTGTAGCCACACTCACGACACTTTGCTTTTCCAAGCCTAACCCTGCGTGGGTCCACTCTATTCTTAGCATTGCATTTCATGCAAATGTACACATTGTCAAACAATCTTGCTTCTGCTTCTGGAAATCTTGCCATTTTAAACCTCTAGAGTTTATCCTCAACTTTGATGAACTAAACTATACTTTCTCCCTTTTTAAGTGTTTCTATTCTTACGATCAAGGCATGCGCGCACAAATCCAACAAAAGGCGGCGAAGGATTTTCCAATCTTGACTTAAACTCTGGATGGAACTGCGTGGCCATAAAGAAAGGATGCCCTGGAAGCTCGAGAATTTCCATTATTTGTTTCTTTGGATATTTCCCTGAGAATTTAAGGCCGTGCGATTCAAGAGTATCAATATAATCTGGATTTAGTTCATATCTGTGTCGGTGTCGCTCATAAATTCTTTCTTTCTTGTATAAACTATATGCCAATGTCCCTTTTTCAATGTCACAGGGCATTGCACCAAGTCGCATTGTAGCGCCCATTTCTTTCACAGCGTATTGCTCAGGCAGTATGGTGATAACAGGGTGCTTTGTTTTTGGATCATTTTCAGTGGTGTTTGCATCTTTAAGCCCGCAAACTTCGCGAGCAAAGCCAACTGCTGCAAGTTGGAAACCATAGCAGAGCCCTAGGAAAGGGATATTATTTTTGCGAGCATAGTTAATTGCAGCTATTTTTCCCTCAGCGCCACGGGAGCCAAACCCACCAGGAACAACAAGACCATCTACATCATCCAGTTCCTTTAAGTTGCGTGGATCCTCTTCAAACTCCTCCGTTTCAATCCACTTTATTTTTATCTTGCACTTGTTGCTTATGCCTGCATGCTTTAAGGATTCCATAATGCTCACATAAGAATCACCAAGGGCAGTGTATTTTCCAGCCAATGCAACTGTGATGGTTTCTTTTGAGTTTTTCATTCGTTCAACAAGTTGTTTCCATTTCTTTAAGTCCTGCTTTGCCTTCAACTTCAGCTTCTTAGCTATCATCTTTCCAAGACCTTCTTCCTCTAAAATAAGTGGGACCTCATAAATTGATTCTGCATCTGGATCAGAGATAACTTCATCCTGATGCACATTACAAAAATCAGCAATTTTTTTCTTTGTCTTTTCAAGTAAGGGGACTTCACACCTGCCAAGGATGAAATCCGGCTGGATTCCAGCTTCCCTTAATCTTTGGACAGAGTGCTGTGTTGGCTTTGTTTTCTGCTCGCCGACAACTTTCATTACAGGAATTAAAGTTACATGAACAAACAAAACATTTTCAGGCCCTTCTTCTCTGCGCAACTGCCGAACTGCCTCTAAGAACGGCATACTCTCTATATCTCCGACAGTACCGCCAATTTCAATGATTGTTATATCAGAACCCTTTGCAGCAGTTCTTATTTGCTTTTTAATTTCATTTGTAACATGCGGGATGATTTGGACTGTTTTTCCAAGATATTCTCCCTTTCTTTCCTTGTCAATAACAATCTTGTATGCTTTTCCAGTTGTTATGTTATTTTTTCGTGACAGGTTTATACTTAAAAATCGCTCATATGTACCAAGATCCATATCAACTTCCCCGCCATCATCCAGAACAAAAACTTCCCCATGCTCAAACGGGTTCATTGTCCCAGCATCAATATTGATGTATGGGTCAATCTTGACCATAGAAATCTTGTAGCCATAACTTTGGAGAATCTTACCTATAGAAGCAGATGCTATGCCTTTTCCAAGGCCAGACATTACACCACCAGTTGTTATGATATATTTAGGCATATTAAAGTATTACTTTTGTCCTATAAAAAGTTTTTGTAAATTTAGAGCTCTAGCTCTTTTTGCTAATAATGTAATAATAACCAATACCAATTAAAGTAAGCACTATGATGGCAGCACTACCAATTGTCCATAATGGCAACTTTGGTGTAGCCTCTCCACCGCTAGGAGAACTAACATTTTCATTTGTTATTACTTTTTCAGGTGTGGCCTCTTTTTTAGTTGTTGGGCCTGAAGGGATGTATGGTGCTGGCTTTTTATTAGAAACTATACTTTGTACTTCCTTGCCACTACTACCAAGTAATATAAAGGTAACATCAGCAGCACCATTGTAAACACGCGTTACTAAAATTTCAAGATCAATAACACCATCTCCATCTATATCAACATAACTAGGTTCATTAACATTTGCAACAACAATAATTGGAGAGGAATTTATTATTAATTTTACTTGGCTACCAATGACATAATCAATACTTATAGTGTGCGACTCTCCTGCAAGAGCAAATCTAGCTTTATCTCCTTTTTTCACCAAGAGACTTTGAGTAGGACCGGTTAAGTTATATGTTTTAGGAGGAGAAGGAGGCATTTCACTAGAACCACCTGATGAGGATATAGGTTCGCCTTTGGTGAGGAATTTAAACCAATAAATATTTGCAATTGGACGGCCATTTAAATCTTTAACACCAGTAGTTATTGTCACATTATAAGTGGTTGAATAGTTAAGGTTTGTAATAGGATCAAGAGTAAAAGTAATATTATCTGTAGTAGTTATAACTGCTGGGATATTTACTCCACCACGTGTACGTAAATAGAAAGTATTATTATTTACAGTATCTCCCTTTACTGTTTCATTAAAGGTGATGGTAACATTCGTACTTAGGTTTATATCTTTAGTACTATTTGCAGGACTTGTCGAAGAGATATTTGGAGCGGCAGTGTCTACATA
>JALTGF010000043.1 GCA_027077325.1 archaeon | reverse complement strand
CTGAATATGTTTTCCCTAATCCGTCACATTTAGTCACATTTTGACTTTTTTAGGCAACACTTATTATAGAGTGTTTAAAAGTCAAATTGGCTTTCGGGTGAAAACAGATAATTTTTTCGCCCTACAACTAACAAACCATAATAAATTAATCCCGTTATTTGAAAATGCCTGATGTTTTCGGGGTATGTTTTCCTTCTGGTGGACTTACTAATGCACGTACCCATTAGCATACCTGACCCAGACCATAAACTTTCCGCTAGCCTACTTCCATCTGTTTTGGTTGATATTTGTTGACCTTGACTTAATGCAACATTCCTTCGAATGTTTACCACTCACGTGGCATATCAACCTATGGCTCGGATTAATTCGTCTAACACTACTCACTTAATCTATACCTTCTTCTCATTTTTTTGTTCTGTTTGTAAAGTAAAATTTTTGTGAGTTAAGAACTTAAATCAATTGAACAAACTTTAAAATTAAAATTGGAGAAATTTAATTGAAAAATACAGAATTGAATTCTAAATTCATAAAAGAAAATACGTCAACGAGAATTGAATTACCTGAATCTGTTTTAAATAGAGAACAACAGATAGTTCATGATCAAGTTATTGATTGGTTTAATTCAGCTCATAATGAGAGTAATCCATTTATACTAGCTGGTAAAGCAGGAACTGGTAAAACATTTCTTGCAATTGAAGTAATAAGAACTCTCTTAAGAGAGGGAATAAAAATTTATGTTGCATGTCCAACTGGAAAAGCAGCAGTTAACTTTAAATTAAATATGGGGTCATTAGCTGAACATGCTAATATATGTGGAATATCAACAATTCATTCAATGATGTATCAGCTAATAGAAGTTAATCAAGAGAAAGGTATAATGAAATGGAGACTCCAAAAGAGACTAAAAGGAGATCCACAGTTAATTGTATGTGATGAATCTTCGATGATTACAAGGTTAATGTGGTCAGATCTTGTGTCATGGAGAATTCCAATCTTTGCTGTTGGTGATGATTTTCAGTTACCTCCAGTTGATCCAGAAAGTAAGACTCCTTTCTCTGTTTTAATTCATCCAACAGCAAAACTAAAATCTATTTTGAGACAGTCTAGTCTCAATCCAGTCATTAAAACTTTAAGTGATATCAGAAATGGAATTGTTCCTGAGATTGGAACTAATGTTGTTAATAATTATGGAAGTGTTCGATTCTTACCTTGTGATGATCAATTCATTCAAAAAGTTCTCAAGCAAAGAATAAAATTTGAGAATGACAATATAATAACATTAGTTGGAACAAACAATTTCAGACATATACTCAACAGTTTCATTAGGAAAGTTATTTTCATTCACAAAGGATGGAAAATGCATGATTATCCTATTGAAAATGATCGAATTGTTTTTCT
>JALTGF010000042.1 GCA_027077325.1 archaeon | reverse complement strand
CCAGTTTCCGCATCATTTAGCCAATCCGCTAGACGAAGGAACTCTCATCGACTTGAAAAAAACAGTTGCTCGGGAAAGAGCCAATTTTGGAGTTGCGTTTGATGGTGACGGTGATAGAATTGGTTTAGTTGATGAAAATGGGCAATTGGTTCGGGGTGATTTTATTTTAGCTCTTTTAGCAATAAAGTATTTAAAAAAATATCCTCAAGGGAAAATCATTTATGGAGTTAGCGCTAGTAAAATTGTCCCTGAGATCATCCGCCAAAATAATGGCCAACCTATCCTAAGCCGAGCTGGTCATTCATTTATTAAGAAGAAAATGCGGCAGGAAAATGCTATTTTAGGCGGAGAATTATCCGGGCATTATTTTTACCGCGAACTTGGCTTTACCGACAATGCTTTATTTACTTTTTTAAATTTATTAGAAATTTTTAGCCAAACAAACCGGCCAATCTCACAAGTTATTCAACCATTTCGAAAATATTACCAAAGCGGAGAAATTAATTTCCAAGTTCGCGATAAAGAAAAAGTTCTCCAGCAAATTGAAAAAAAATATTCTGATGGAAAAATTATTAAAGTTGATGGACTAACTGTCCTTTATCCTCGTTGGTGGTTTAATCTCCGTCCTTCAAATACTGAAAATCTTCTCCGCCTTAATTTAGAAGCTGAAACTGATGACTTGGTTAAAGAAAAAGTAGTAGAAATTGAAAAAACACTATCTTCGATATCTCCTAATTAATTTACAGATAATAAGGTAAATTATTCATTACTTATTCTCTCTTAGAGAGTGGAATATCATCTCTGATCTCCTTCTCTTAAAAGGAAGAGGGATACAAGGAGGATGGGGTTTATTTCCTAACCTTCCTTGATTTTTTGAGACTTATCTATTAGAATAAAATCATTATGATAAAAATTAATTTTAATTATTCACCACGTCAAAAAATTTTTGGAACTATAGTAATTATTCTAGCTATCTTGGTTATTTTTAGTGTTGGGTTTTGGCGAACGCAAGGATCGTCAAACGATTACCTACAAAACTATCTTTCCAAAGTATCCAAGAACATTTCAGCCAGTTCACCATTTATTAGTTATCGCAGTGAATCCGACTATCCTTTGATTAATCTAAGTTTTAATGAGCAACCTAAAGTCACTGCTGAATCGGTGTTAATTTATGATGCTTCGAGTAAACACATTCTTTATCAAAAAAATATTGACCAAATTAGACCAATCGCCAGTTTGACTAAATTAATGACCGCTATGGTCGCTATTGACAATATTAAAAACTTAGACAAAAAAATTATTGTCGATCAAGAAAGCTTAAATAAAGGTTATGGTCGAATTGGTCGGTTAGAAATTGGTGAAAAAATCTCCGTAAAAAATTTACTTTATGAACTTCTAATGG
>JALTGF010000041.1 GCA_027077325.1 archaeon | reverse complement strand
AAATGGCATACACACCTATGTCAAGTAATCCTCCACCCCCAAATTCTGGAACATTCCGTATGTTTTTTGGATCCCTGTTGTCGTAAGAAAAGTAACAGTGAACCGTTTGAATATCACCAAGTTCCCTACTATCCACTATTTCTTTTACTCTTTTCCATTGAGGGTGGTGTTTGTACATGAAAGCTTCCATGAGGAAAACGCCTTGCCTTTTTGCATATTCAAAAGCTTCATTTTCATCTTTATAGTTAAGCGCCAACGGCTTTTCACACATTATGTGTTTATGGGCGTCCGCCGCTTTTTTTATGTATTCCAAATGCATGTGATTGGGCAACGGAATGTAAACCGCTTCTACCTCTTCGTCTTTTAAGAGTTCTTCGTAAGAGCCATACCATTTTTTTATTCCATGCTTGATGGCAAATTTTCTTGCTTTTTCGGGAGATCTGCTCGATACAGCGTAGATTTCAACCTTGTCGGATCTCTTCAAAGGAAAGAACACCCTTTTTATGAAATGATTGGATATACCTAATACCCCAAGTTTTAACTTTTCCATACTTTTCATCCCTCCCT
This sequence comes from archaeon, assembly GCA_027077325.1. Classification (GTDB taxonomy): domain Archaea; phylum Undinarchaeota; class Undinarchaeia; order Undinarchaeales; family JALTGF01; genus JALTGF01. Next base: position 840 of record JALTGF010000041.1, on the reverse strand, counting down.
CTTTTTTCTGAGCACGGTACAAATGTGGCAAGCTAAAAACAAAAACGCTGGCACGGTAAGAAGTAAGAAAAAAGGTCCGTGGGGAATTCTCCCTTTCAGGTTCCATTCTACAACGTAAAAAGCCCCCAGGCTTAAGATGGATGCTAAAGCACCTATCCATTCGTATTTCCACGCTAAAAGCATCCCGGTTAAAACTCCTGTGGGAAAAAGCGCAAGCTCGCCCCATTCTACCAGTGCGGGAAGCGGTTTGGATGGATTAAGGGCACTTCCCACCAGAAAAACCGTCACAAATCCAAGGCTTATCAAGCTCCATATTTTGGCCGTTCGTCGCAATTGGACGATTATCGTCATTTCATTCATTTTGCTCACCTTCTTTCCAACTAACATTTACCCCCCTTTTATTTGTCATTAAAAGGAAATGAAAAGAATCTGTGAGAAGAAAGATTGGCTCAGGCTCAATGCTTGAAATAAGTCTTCATTGTGAGTGTCGATGTTACAAAGCACTGCTAATGCCAAACCTTGCAAATAATTGAATGAATCAAAATGAGACTAAAAATGCGTGAAAAGCAACTACAAAGAACAAAGTCAGCCAAAAAGAAATTAAATCTCACCCTCGAAGTACTGTCAGGGTACATGAGCTCATTGTTTTTTTGTTTCGTAGGGGCAATTCATGAATTGCCCGTACAAAAGGCTGCTGAGTTATCCACGTTGTCATCCTGAAAGTCCCGCAGGAACTATTCAGGATCTCTTCAAAACGAGATTCCGGCTCGGTGGCCGGAATGACCATTGAGTGATTCATAATGACATTATTGTAAAAGGCTAACTGTACGAATTTTGACA
>JALTGF010000040.1 GCA_027077325.1 archaeon | reverse complement strand
GTTGATGCTAAAACACCAATTTTAAGTTTTTTCATTTGTACCACAGGTAATTACTCTTTTTTCAGTAACTATTTTATTAACTTTTATGTCGTGCGGCTCCGCAGGGATTTCAGGAACAATTTGAATTTCAAAGGCAAGGCCAATTTTTGTTGCTTTTACATCTTTTAAGAAGTTGTCATAGTAACCTTCCCCATAGCCAATTCTGTGCCCGCGGAAGTCAAAAACAATCCCTGGAACAATTACAAGATCTAAATCTTCTTTGCTTATTGGCAATTCTTTTTTTGGCTCCAGTATCCCAAAAGGACCTTGTGCTAAACCTTTAGAATCTTTTATTTCAAAAATTTCTAAGGCCTTTTGCCCTTTATTAGTAATTGGGAGTACAACTCTTTTTCCAAGAGCGAGTGAATCTTTAATTGCATCCTCGGTTTTTACTTCTGACTTAATTGAACTGTAAAACAAGATTGTTTTTGAATTTTTAAATTCTGGAAGAGAAAAGAGATTTTCCTTTATTTTCTTGCTTTTTTCAATTATTTCTTCATTTGTCAAGGAATCCCTAATTGTTTTGTGTTTCTCTCTCAATTTGTGCTTCATACAGAGTAAGTAAAAGTTAAATACTATATTTAATTAATCCTTTTTGAAATGGTAGACAAAGATTTAGTTGACTACATAAAAAAGCAATTGGCTGCTGGGCACTCAGAGGAGGAAATCAGAGAACATTTAATTGGATATGGATATCAAATTAGAGAGGTTGATGATGCCATTGAACTTGCACGCGGGCCAAAGCCATTGCCGGCCCCACCTGCAGCGCCCATGCCACCTGCACCAGCAAAGACAACTCAAGTTACAAAGCCAGCTCCTAAAGCAAGAAAGGATGTACCAAAACAAACAAGGTCAGTTGGAAATTTGTTTTCTTCAATTTTTAAGGAGTGGTTTGTCTGCATTTTTAAGCCAAGCGATGTTTTGAAACCAAAGAAAAATTACTTGGAATTTTCAAATGGATTTATGCATGTTCTTCTTGCAGGAGTTTTAGCAGGATTAGTCTCTTCGATTTATGTTTTTGCAATGCTTTTAGTAACCAAGACATCATTAGGGGGCGCTAGCTTCATTTCAGCCACCACACTCATAAGTGCGTTTGTAACTCTAATTGCCATAGCCAAGTTTCCAACAATATTTTTAAGCGCGTGGCTTGTTCTTTCTGCACTTTTCTACATGTTTGCAATAATCATTGGGGGGATGGGCTCTTTCAAGGACCAATCAGTTTTAATGTCTATAGTTCTGGCGCCAATGCTATTCCTTGGAGCAGTTCTAACAGTGCTAATTCCGGTTAATTATGTGGTTATTGTTTACTTCATCTTAATTGGGCTGTCATTGTACCCACTTACAATTTCAATAAAAATAGCACATAACTTTGAAACCTGGAAAGCTGCATTGGTATGGCTCATACCATTGATAATTGTGCTAGTCTTGCTCATACCGGCGTATAGCGGAATATTCTCAGCGATAAAATCTATGCTTTAATTTTAGTGTTGTTTATGTCACTTCTAGTTAGGAGCACGACTCGCGAAGGCACTGATTCGTCCCTGTAGATATAACCAGAAAGGTCCGCAATTGTCTTTGCAAATTCAAGCACCTCAGCGTGAGTTGGCATTTCTTCTTCCGGCAGGCGCTTTGCAGAAGGACCAACATGCATATACGCTTTTGCCTCAACAAACATAGGATTTGCTTTCTTTATCATCTCAGCATATTTTTCAGGCATTATCATTGCACTTCTCGTCAAGGTTAATCTTACAACAGTTCGGCAGTTCATCTTTGACATTAGTTCAAGGGACCTTTGCAATCGCTCCCAGCCGTCTTTAATCAATGGCCTGTTTATTTTCAAGTGCATTTCTTTTGTTGGAGCGCTCACTGAAATGTAAAGCTGAGTTGGCTTTGGATTTAATTTTTCAAGGACATCTGGATTTGAGCCATTTGTAACTAAAAAAGTTGTAAATCCGCGTTTTGCATATTCTTCAATTAATTCGCCCAGTTTTGGATAAAGAGTTGGTTCCCCTGCAAGGGAAATTGCAACTTGGTTTGGACTTAATGCTTCTTCAAGTTTTTTTAGGTCGGCAGTTGCCGAACCCTTAAATCCAATTAAAAGTTTTCTTTGCGCCTTTATGCTTTCTTCAACTATGTATTTTGGATCGTCAAAATCTTCAGGGGGCTGTGGCTCAGTGTAGTCCATTGGCCTCCAGCAAAATAAGCAGTTAAAATTGCACCTGTCAACAATGGGTGTCATTTGAAGGCATCGGTGGCTTTGAATTCCATAAAACTTTTGCTTGTAGCAAACGCCTTTTCCGCGGATGGACTGCTTTGTCCAATGGCAGGTTTTCACTGCCGTGTGCTTTCCAACCAAAGCATAGTGCTGCTTTTCAAAAAGTTTTTTTAATTCCTCGTTCATTTTATTTCAATCTTCATAAAGTCCTTTGCAATTTTTGTGTTTTTGAAAATTTTTCTTGCCTCCTTGAGCAAGGAAGAATCAGTTTTGTATCTTGGGCTTATGTGCGTTAGGATTAACTGCTTAACATTTGCATTTTTTGCAATTGTCGCCGCTTGGGAAGCAGTTGCATGAAATCTTTCTTTTGCATAATCTTTCATTTCATCTGCAAAAGTTGCCTCGTGAATTAAAAGGTTTACATTCTTTGCAAATTTTTCTAATGCTTTAAGAGGCAATGTGTCTCCGGAGTAAACAATTTTTATGCCTGGCCTCTTTGGGCCTAAAACTTGCTCAGGCTTTATTGTTTTGTTTCCAACTTTTACTGGCTTTCCTTTTTGCAAAATCCCATACTGTTCCTTTTTAAGCCCGAGTTTCTTAGCTTCTTTAACTTTAAACCTGCCTGGCTTATCATTTTCAACAAACTTATATGCAATTGCCAGAACTGAATGCTTCACAGGAATACAGGAAATTTTGAAGTTTTTCCCCTTGTAAACTTCTCCGCGCTCAACTTCATTTACATTTAATTTGTAGTTTAACTTGTGCTCATAGCCAATTTTTAGGATATGTTTTATCGCGCTTTTAGTCCCTTTTGGGCCGTAAATTTCTAAAGGCTCAGTTCTTCCAAGTAAAGAAAGAGTTTCCATAAGACCAGCAAGCCCAAGCGAGTGGTCAAAGTGCCAGTGAGTCAAGAAAATTGCTTTTAGCTTCATTGGGCTCAGGCCGGCGAGCATCATTTGCCTCTGCGCGTTTTCCCCACAGTCAAATAAAAACAGGTCTCCTTGATATCTTAAAGCTATAGCTGGATGGGCTCTTTTCTTTGTTGGCAATCCTGCTGTAGTTCCAAGAAATGTTATTTCCATAGAAAATGGTATTGTATCTGCTACTTTTTAATGTTTTCAATTAAAGATTTATAGAACGATAGCCATATTCTAGTTATGAGTGCAAGTTCTAAGCGATATGCTGAAATTGCAAAGATTTTAGTTGAACATCCTGGAATTTCCCAGAGAGAAATAGCTAAAGAATTGGGCATAAGTGAATCTAGACTTTCTGAATTGATATCCGGAATGCGAGAACAACAAAAAGATGGAAAATGGACGGGCGTCCCAATTCCAATGTCTTATTTAGAGAGAGAAAGAATTGTCATTGATTATGTTTTAGAGCATGGGGGAGTTAATGAGAAAAAACTTATAAGATTGATTAAGGCAGATAGAACAACAATTTACAATATTTTGAGAAAACATGGAGGCGCTAAAGCCATACTTAGGAAATATTCTGTCCTCCCAAACCTTGGGCTAAAAAATCCAAAAAGTTATTGGGAATTCCAAAGTAATAGGCGGCTATTTTGGACATGGTTCACTTGCATATTCTCAATAGCACCAAGTAAGAATCCAAAAAAATTTAGAGACGCTAGGTTTATCTCGGGCCTTGGGCTAAGGGGGTATAGCATACCTGAATTTAGGTTTTTTGAAAAGAACATCCCACTCTTTCGAAGTATATACAGGTACTACAATTCCAAGCACTCCTTGGGGTATATGTTGAGAGAATGGCAAGATGTGTCTGAGTCTCCTCCCGTAAAATTGATGATACACATATATTCAAATTCAATTACAGCATATGAACTAAGTACAAGGAAGGGGATGATTTACTATTCCAATGAATCCAAAAGAGGCACTATGAAGAGAGTTAGGATTTTTGTACATAAGCGATACGCCTATCAAGAGTTAATTAAAGAGACAGGGGCAACAGCCCTTAAAAGGGCAGAACAGATACTGAAAGCACTTAAGTTTATTAAAAAAGAGAGAGGGAAGATCAAGTTAGGAAAGACTTTCCAACCGCACTCATTTAGCGTAGTAAACCTTGAAGAGATTCGAAAACAACAGTTTGGACATCTCTTTAAAAAGATGGATGTTGACCTGAATTTAAGCGCCGAGGGCCGGATTTGAACCGGCATATCCTTTCGGAAACTACCTTTCCAGGGTAGCGCCTTACCAGGTTGGGCCACCTCGGCAATGTTAATTGACTCTTTTGTGTACACCATTATTTAAGTTTTTCAAGAGAAAAGTATTTAAATGAAAAATCTTTTTGTAAATTAATGGAATTAAAAACAATCTTTAACATTTGGATTGATGCGCTTAAGGATCCAAAAAGAACGTTTTCATCTGAGAAGGTTCATGCAAGCTTTGGCGATGGCGCAGTAAATATAATTTTAGGTGCAATAATTGCAGGCATTATTGATGGAATTTGGACAATACGAGTTACTGGCATAATTGGGCTTACAATTGGTCCAATTTACAAAGCAATTGGCCAAATATTAGTATGGCTAATTTGGGGAGGCATTGTCTACATATTTGCAAAGATTTTCGGAGGCCGTGGAGATTATATGCCACAGATATACTTGATGTCCCTTTATACTCCAGCAATACTTATAATCTCATCAATCATTAGGCCAATACCCTATATTGGAAAACTTCTTGATTTAATTGTTGCCATTTATTCGCTTTACTTGTTAACATTGGCATTGAAAGAGGCACATAGTTTCTCAATTGGAAAAGCAACACTTAGTTGGGTTGCACCACTATTGATCATAATAGTTATAGCAATAGTATTGATAATTGCAGCATATTCCATAATGGCAGGAATACTAGGCTCAATGATGGGTGGAGCAATTTAAATTTTAAGTTCTTTTAGGGTATCTGTTTTGTTCCATCAGCACGCGCTTTGTTTTTAGTACAAACCCTTTTTTTGCTTTTAGAATCTCATTCGAGCCCATCAAAGCGCGCCCATAGAAAACTGCCTCGCCCTTCTGACTAAAAACAGCAACAAGATCACCAGGAGTTATTCCTGTTTCAACTTTGAGAACGCCAGGAGCTGCAAGCTGCGCACCGTGGCAAACGGAATTAATTGCATAGTCGCTAATAATTATCTTTGGAAGGTGCACAAGTGCAATTTCCATTGGCTGGACAACTCGCCGGAGCTCCTTTTCATCGCCATCTTCTTTCCAAAAGTGATAAGCGTCCACAACATCTTGCAGAAGCACTGAATCATTAATGTTAAACTGCCCTGTTTTTGTCCTAATTAACTGTTGCATATGCGCTCCTGTTCCAAGCACAAGACCAATATCGTGGCAAAACCGCCTTATATAAGTTCCCGCCTCGCAGCCAACTTTAAACAAGACATCTTTCTCATTTATTTCAAGAAGTTCATTATAGTATATTTCCCTAACTCTTAAAAGCCGCTTAACGGCAGCAATTAGAGGTGGTCTTTGGAATATTTTTCCAGAAAAATCGTTTAAGGCTTCCTTTATTTTTTCAGAAGGGACTTTCTCGTGCAAATGCATTAAAGCAACATATTCCTTTCCAGCAACAAGGAGCGTTTGTAAAACTTTTGTGCCTTCGTTTATTCCAACTGGCAAGACGCCACTAACTTTAGGGTCCAACGTCCCAGAGTGACCGGCTTTTTTGACATTTAATATTTGCTTAACCCATTCTGAAACCTGATGAGAAGTTGGGCCTGGTGGCTTGTTTAGATTGATAATACCCTTGTTTAAGTATTCTTCAATAGGTCGCTTGTAAGGCAAGCAACCAAAATCTTCTAAAATGTCTTCTTCCCTCTTAACTAAAAGAGTTCTTTTTTTCTCAAAAGGCAGTTGTCCCATAAGGGTTAGTATGCTAAGGGACTATATTATTTCTTTGCCTCTTTTTTAGGCGTTTTTTCTTGCTTTTTCTTTTTTAAGCTGAGCTTTGGGATTACTTTCTTTTTTTCAGGTTTTTCAGACTTGCGAGGTGCCTTTACTTGCTCTTTCTTTTCCTTTTTAGGTTTTTTGGCAGGAACATCCTCCTTTCGGATTAGACCTAATTTAATTAACGCATCTATAACTTCTGCATCACTCGCGCCCTTCTTTAAGCTTAGCTTCTTCGGCAAAGGCTTGATGTGTGCAACATTGCACCGCCTTCTTCTGACCCTTGGGCCAACAACCATAACAAAGTTTTCATCAATTTTGTCAACTACTGCACAAATTTGACCAGATTCTCTTCCTGCAATTTTGATACCAGTATCTCCAATATCCATTATAATCACCTACCTTTTTTCAATATATGATATAATCTTATTTATAACTTCCTCAATTGTTAAATTTTCAGTATTTATCACCAGATCATAAATACTTAGGTCATCCAAGTCAATCCCATATACATTTTTGTATCTCCGTTTGTCTGCCTCAAACCTTTTTTTAAGTTTATCTTTTACCTCATCTAAAGAGTTATAAGATTCTGCAGTTCGTTTCTTTTCATCATTAAAAACCCGTTTTGCCCTTGTTTCAAGAGAGGCATCAAGCCATATTTTTACATCTGCCTGGGGATTCATCCAAGCGGCCAGGTCTGACTCAAGGATTATATTGCCTTTTGCTGCTTCCTCTTTGCTTATTCGGTCAACTTCCAAATCAACTTCCTTTTCAGCAGTTTCATCAAGTTCAAGCACAGAAAGCCCTCGCTCTTCTGCAACTTTTCTAAAAATTTCTCCAGTTGAAAGGTACCTTAAGTTAAAATGCGATGCAATTGCCTTTGCAATTGTTGTCGTGCCTGAGCCTGGAGGTCCACCAATCGTAATTACAATACCCTGATTCTCCATAACGTTTATTGAACACCAAGTAGTTTTCTAAAGAATGAAGTAAATGGCATTGAACAAACAACATACCACCCAAGCCAACCCAAATCACGGCCGAACAGTGGGAGCGAGAGAGACGCGTGCCATGGGAACAATAGCCATTGACCCCAGTTTTGTGCATTTGCTAAGATCTTTAATAAGTAAAATACAATAAAGAAAGGTATCATTGAGATAAATAGAGGCATTTGCATCTTCATTAGTTCTTGTTGCATTTGCATTATGACTGGCTTTTCTTTTGCAAGTCTTTGTAATTCTGGCTCATTCTTTTCCCGAGTTGCTTTCATAAGCCTTTTGTTGTATGCTTTTACTTTAGTGTTAATCTCTTTCATTCGCTTTTGGTCAATAACAACTTTATTCACCACGGTTAGAAGTGCAGAGATAATTATAGCAACAATTAAGATAAATGCAGTTGGGTATTGTAGTATATTCATTTTATTAACCTCACAAGTTCATCTGCTGCTTCTTCAAGCCCGTTGTCATGGTTTTTTATTATTTTAACAGTTGCTCCGCAAAGCACTGCACTTGAGAATGCAGACATCCTGTTTACATCTTGTTGTAGTTTAATCATATTTATAGATTCCTGGTCCCTTTGGCGGCTTTTGTCTTTAGCTCTTCGCCCTGCAATTTCTTCAGGGTTTGCCTCAATTAAAACAATTGTCTTTGGGCTTAATGCTTTTATTACCCACTCTGGAAGCCCTGGCAAATATCCATTTTTGGTGTTTATTGTTGAATGGGTATCTACAATTGTAATGCCACTGGCCTCATTTGATATTTTTTCAGCGGCAGCTTTCTGCAGCTTTTTTTGCTCTTCTACTGGAAGTTTTCTTATTAGATCGTGATCTTCACTCCCAACAATTTCTTTTCCAATTGCAAGCATGATTTCAGCGTAGTTGATAACCTTAATCTCACCATCTATTTTACTGAGCGCCTCATTTAGGACAGTTGTTTTCCCCGCACCAGGAGTTCCAGTAATTACAATTATAGTTTTTTCCATTAGATTATCCCATGCTCCCCAATGAAGTTTCTTATGGCTGGATGCATCTCGACCAGTTGTTCTGATGCTATTTCTTCATATAGGTGGTATACAATACCGACTGTAAGCAGGACACCAGTCCCACCACCAAGGGCCCCTGTAAATTCAGCCCCTGCAGCAAGTGCGCCTACAAACGCACCTCCCATCACAGTTAGGTAAGGAACATATCGGTTCAAAACTTTTTGGATTATCCTCTTATCAGTCCTAAATCCTGGGATTTGCATTCCTGAATTTAAAAGTTTTTCAGCAAGGCTTTCTGCATTCATTCCAGAAACTCCAACCCAAAGCATTGAAAACAAGACAGATCCAACGACCATTATTGTAAAGTAAACTATTGCATGGATTGCATCCACGGAGCTAAGGTTGTGTTGGATTAAATCCTTTGCAAACCGAGTATAAGGCAGCATATAAAATACAAGCCCATGCGCCTGGCCAGAGGGATCAAAATACCCTAAAAAGGTATGCCCGCCTTTTTGCATTATGGCAACCCAAAACCTAATGTTTGCAAGAAGTGCAGCAATGAAAATAACAGGCATATTTGAGGCATACACAAAAGGCAATGGATATCTTCTGCCAAGCCCACGTATCCTCCCATATGAAAGAGGAACCTCAACTTTAATACTTTGAGCATACATTGTAACTATGAAAACAATTATTGTTGCAGAAAACGCGAGCATATCGTTAGGGTTTTGCCTTATGAACTGGAAGGATCCCTTTGCAAGCGAGGCAATAAAAGCAGGCACTGCCCCATTAATTGGCTGACCCGGACCAAGAGGTAATGGATCAAAGGACCTCACCATAATTGATCGTGAAACTCCTGCTGCAATAAAAAGCCCAACACCAGAACCAAAACCCCATTTGGACACTAACTCATCCAGATATATTACTAGGATACCGCCAATTAGTATTTGAAGTATTAAGATACTTGCAGCCATACCTGCCCCTCTGGCGGCTATGAGCTCAGGGCTTGGGGAAATCTGCCCAGACAAAACTAGAAGGGCACCTTCAAAAAGCGTAAAGAGAACTGCAAGGAGCTTTTGAGATCCCTGGTAAAGTGCTTTTCCCTCATCCGTGTTCATATCAATTTCAAAGACGCCAGCACCTGCTAAAAGTTGGATGATAATTGAAGCCATAACAATTGGCCCAATACCCAAAGTCAATAGCGTACCAAAATTACTGGCTAAGATGACTCTCAACTCTCCAAAAACATCACCAGTTGCACCACGAGGGATTCCAAAAAGGGTTACCTCGCCAAGGACATAATATAAAATAAGGGCAACGCCCGTCCATTTTATCTTTTCTTTAAAACCAATTCGTTTTACAGGCTTTGACAAACTTGGCAAGTGAGTTAATAGGTCTTTTAAGGCCATTATTCGGATTTAGAACCTTCAGGATTTTTAATTTTTACTTTTCCAATTAATTCAACTTTTCCGCCAGCACTTTCAATTTTTTGTATTGCACTGCTTGAAAAGCTATTTGCACGTATTGTGATCTTATGGTTTAGGTTGCCCCTTCCAAGAACTTTGTAGTCCTTTAATTCTAAACATTTTAGATTGTTTTTTTCAATTAAAGAACTAATTTGATCAAGATTTATGACTTTTAGGTCATTTTTAAATGATTTAAGGGATGGCTTTCCAAAATGGTCTGGTTCATATTTTTCCTTCCATCCGCGCTTACTCTCGCCAAGGCCAGCCCTGCCTCTTCCGCCTTTGCTTCCATGGCCTCTATGCTTTTTCTTAGCGCCGTGCCCTGTTTTCCTTCCGCGATATTTCCTTATTTTCTTCATTAGATCATACGCTCCAAAAGTTTGTTTATGCCAGCTCCCCGATATCCAAGTGAACCGCCTTCCTTGTACTTAAACCTAATTCCTTTTCTTTCAAATCCTTTTTTTGGGGGGCTTAACTTAAATGGCATTGTCAAAACACCGAGTTTTGCCTTTCCTGAATAAATAGAATTTGCAAGGTCTTCGACATCTTTAAATTTTAGTTCCTTTGCATTTTCATCATTTATTTTCTTTGAGCCAATTCTTCCACGAGATTTAACTAGTTTAGTAAATGTGCCCTTTTCAATTTCACCCCAAGTAATATAGTTTTGTGCATCTCTTATCATCCCAATATTTAAAGGAGTGTCATCTAAAACTACGCAATTGTACAGCTTTTTCAAGTTAAGCAAATCTAAGGTTTTTGAAATGTCATACCTTATGCCTGTAGTTCCACGAATCCGGATAACTGCTAGTTTGCTCATTTGCCCTTCACCCTGTTAATGTTATAAAGTGCATTAAAGGTTGCCTTTGCAAGATTTACTCTTGCTGCCGTGCGGCCTTTTGTCATTGACCATACATCTTTTATGCCTGCAAGTTCAAGGATATCTCTTGAAGTTTTATTTACAATTAAGCCAGTTCCCTTTGGAGCTGGCTGCAATGTAACTTCAATGCTCCCTGCTTTTCCAATAGTTTTTGTAGGTACTGAGTGGGGCTCTCCACAACCACAATCCCAGGAGCCACAACCCATTTTCACGCGTATTAAGTTTAACTTTGCATTTCTTATTGCATTCTTTATTGCGCTTCCGTATTCCTTGGCCTTGCCAATTCCAATTCCAACATATCCTTTCTTGTTTCCAACTGCAACCATAACAAAATACTTGTTTCTCCTGCCAGAGTCAGTCATTCTTTGGACCCATTTAAATGGTCTGCTTGCCCCTTTTCCAATCTTTAAAACTCTTTCCTCAAGATCAGGCAACAAATAATCAACAATCTCGGGCTCTTGGATTACTTTTCCCATTGCCCAAATATCTTCAATTGACTCAATCTTGCCAGATTTAACTAACTGGCCAAGTTCAGACTTAGGCACCCATCTATCTAAATCAGTTTCTACCTTCTTCTCTTCAGCAACTATGTTTTCGGCAACTTCCTCAACAATCTCTTCTTCCTCAGTGACCTCTTCTTCGCTCATTTATTTCCTCCTTTTTTAGAAACTTTTGAATTACTAATAGCACTTAATACAGATTTAAAAGTGTCTTGTATTTTTGTTGGGTCTGCATTATTCCTTAGGTATTTTGAGAATTTTGACTTAAATAAGGTTGGGTTATTTTTCTTTAATTCCTCAGCATAGCTTGATATATGAGCCCCGTTTATTCTTTCATCAGACGGCATAATATTCTCATCAGACGGGATTTTTAGTCCAGCATCAATAATTCCTTTTAACGCAGCATAAATTTTTGACCCTGCAATTGGGCGAGTTACGCCAATATCAAGAATTGCATTCTTAATTCCCTTATTTAAGGATTTTATCCCAAAGAGAAAGCCAGTTAAGTATGCAGTTGGAGTGTTTGAATTATGATATGGCCATCCAAAGTTCTTTAGTTCTTTTGAGGTTGCGCTTAGTATAATTGAGTCACCTTTAGGGGAGTACTCAACTGCTTGGATTGTAACCTGCCTCAAACTTTTTCGTATTACTACTCGTGGCGTTTTTGACTTAAGCAATTTCAATCGCCTTCGGTAATCTGTTTTTCCTTCCCTGTGCCTTCTGAAATTTGATGGTTTTAGTTTTCTGCTCATTTAGATTCCTCTTGTTTTGATTTTTCAATTAAGTATGATTTTAACTGGGCTTTGCTCTTAAAAGTCCCTGCTTTTGCAACTCTATATGTTTTTCTATAAAGCTCGCTCGAAATTTTGTTGGAATCTCTCAGTTCCTTTAAAAGCTTCCTTTGTGACCTTATCTTTTTAATCCAAACCTGTTTTGGATTTTCTCTTGCAGTTTTCTTTCCCTTTCTGTTTCCATAACCACGGCGCCTTCCTTTTTTTCTTTGTTCCGTATTCTTCCTAAATCTGCCTCTTGAATTCCCCTTTTTGGGTTTCACCCCAATAAACCCAAGCCCAATGTATTTTTTGATATCACCACGGGTCATTGCGGACATTACTTCGCTGGTTGCATCTGGATCTATCCAAACTCTAGTTTCTCCAACCTTCAATAGTTCTGCTGCCATTCTTTTTATTGAGGTCATATTTGTCATTTGTTTAACACCTTAATCCCAAGCTCGTTTGCCTTGTTAATGATCTCAGTTCTTTTTTTCTTTCCAACCTTTGAACTAATCCTAATTGCCTGAGTTTCTTTGTCTATTTCAGAAAGATGACTTGCATTGCTAACTAATAACTCTTCAAATCCACTTGGATGAAGCCCCCTTATAATCTTTGGAGTGCCATATCCAATTAAAGGCATGTTTTGCTTGCCCCCAAACCTTCTTTGCAATTTGTTGTGGATTCCTCGAGGAGCCCTCCAACTTTGGACAATTCTTTTGTATTGGTTCCAGTTCTGCCTCTTGAAAGATGGCTTTCGCTTTTTGAGCCGCCTAATGAGCTCTTTTCTGATAGTAATCGTTTTGTTTTCTTTCTTCATTTTAATCCTTTTTAGTTACATAAATTCCATCTTGGAAAACCCGGATATCCCGATGCTTTACCCTTGTTGCCAATTCAATATTCGCAGTTGTTTGAGCAACATCCTCTTTATTTATGCCTTCAATTGTGAGTTTATCTTTCTCAATCTTAATTTTTGAATCCCCAACAATTCTTGCTTTCCTTGGAGCCTTTTCTCCCAGAAAGTTATGGATTTCTATAAAGTTTCCAGATTGCTTCACAGTCATTGGGAAGTGTGAGTATACAATTTTCATTTCATAGGTAAACCCATCAGTCACACCTTTTATCATATTTTCAACATGTGCCTTGTAAGTACCTAGGATTGCTTTAACCTCTTTAGACACTTCAGAGCCAATAAAGGTTAACTTGTTTCCTTCAAGTTTTATTGATATTTTTGGATGCCTGAAATCACGAATCAACTCGCCTTTTGGCCCCTTAACTTTGACGAGAGTCCCATCTAGGGATAATTGTATTCCTTCCGGGATGATAACCTCTGATGGTTTTATGATGATTTTTGCCATTTTAGTAAACGTAAGATACTAATACACCACCTGTGTTTTTCTTTTTTGCATCCTTGTGAGACATCACTCCATAAGGCGTGCTTAGGATTAGGATACCAAAGTCCTTTGAGGGCAGGTATCGCTTTTCATACTTTTCAAGCTCATTTACTTTTACAGGGAATCTTGGCCGGATTGCATTGCACTTGTTTATTTTCCCAATTAGTTTAACTTTGAACTTCCCGCCTTTTTCATCATCAACATACTCAAAGCTTGCAATATACCCGTTGTCCTGCATTACTTGCAAGACGCTTTTAATTAAGTTTGAAGCAGGCTTTATTACGCATTCAGACCTCCCAGTAAACTCGCTGTTGCTTATATTTGTCATTGCATTTGAAAGGATATCCATTTTGTTACCTCAATTATATTTTTTAAATCCCAGTTTTGGGCCAACTTCCCTAAAGCATCGCCCACACACATACAAGCCGTATTTTTTAATTAGCCTGTCGTGTGTCCCGCATATTCTGCATGCTTTAGTGGCCTTTCCATATTTTTTTACTGCCATTATTTAATAGTCACCCCATAGTTTTCTGTTAGATACTTTTTAACCTCTTCAGGAGTTATCTTGACTTTTGAAGGAAGTTTTTTTCTTTGATTTCTCCTTCTTTTTATTCTAAATCCAGTTCTTTCCATTTCAACACAAACATCAAATCCAAACATTCCAATGTCAGGGTCATATTTCATCCCTGGCATTTCTATATACTCCTTTACACCAAAGGAGAAATTTCCCCCTTTGTCAATTTGCCGGGAGTTCATAACATTTTCAACTGCCTCAAACGCATTTTTTAGGAACTCTTCTGCCTTTTTTCCTCGAATTGTTACTTTTACGCCAATTGGGGCATGCTTTTTTACATCAAACTCAGAGATTGTTGCCTTTGCATAAGTCCTGACTGGCTTTTGCTGAGTTAGCATTTCAAGCAGTTTCTCAGCTCTTTGAAGCTTTTCATTGTTTCCGCCTATGCCCATATTTATGGTAATTTTTGCGATCTTAATGTCTTTTATGTTGCTCATTTTTCAACCACATAAACATTGTCAAGTCGCGTCCGTATCTTGGCCTCACCTGACTTTAGCTCTACCTCCTTTGGCTTGATGTTATCTATAATGTTTTCAATTTCTGCTCTTTTTCCTCTGTGTGCTCCTTTTAATATAAGAACTTTTGCACCCTTTTTAAGCCCCAACGTTCCTTTTACTGAATTATCTTTTAGGCTTAGCATGAGGACATCCCCAATTTTATAGGTTTGCTTATCTGCAATTATATTTGACCCATCAAATAGGTTTAATTGGATTTTTCCTCCTTTTACTGCGGTCTTATTTTCAATCCTTGCCAATCTAAATCCCTTGTTTTTAATCTCTTGAGCAGATATTTTTCCATATTCATTAAACACGATTTGATATGTTTTCTTTAGATCTGGAATTTCAACAACATCAAATACATTAACAGGAAAACGCACGGATGTTCTTGCTTTGCCATTTACAAGCACCTTTCTGGAATTTAAGATAAATTTTACTTCTTTTGTGTTCTTTGCAATTTTTAGTACATCCCTTAGCAAGACATTTAAAGTGAGTACATTCTCAGTCTTTCCTCTTGGCTGCGGAACTGTTGTAAATTTTTTCTCTTTACGCCTTATGTTCCAGCTGCTTGGTGTTTTCAGTCTTTTTAGATGCATTCTTTTCCTCCTTCTCCTTCTTTTCCTTTAAAGGTTTAATAGTTTTTCCAGATTTTCTTGACAACAATGATTCACGTTTTTTGTCATCAAGCTTCAGTTCAGTAATCATTAAATTTGATGGGTTGAATGGAATTAAGATCTTTTTTCCACCAACTGCTTCTCTTGTCTGGCCCTCGATGTACACTCTCGAGGAGTTTAGGTCAACATCTGCAACTTTTCCTTGTAATCCTTTTTTGCTTCCCCGAAGCACCTTTACGGTGTCACCTTTTCTTACATAAATTGACCTTGTTGAGTACTCCCCCCTTAGTTTTTTATCCAAGTGAACAGAAACAAACTTTCTCTTAGCATGAATGGGAGCATTCGCTCTATATTTTCTTTGCTTCCTCGGTTGGACCGATTTTTTCCAACTAGTTACCCATTTTTTCATTTAAATCACTATTTTAGCAGCAGATGAAACCGAACTCCATCTCTGTGCTGCTTCCCTTGCAACGGGCCCCCTAATTTCTGTCCCTTTTAAGCTACCTTCTGGCGTCATCACAACTGCTGCATTGTCTGAAAACTTTATCCGCTCTCCAGTAGGGCGCCTGTATTCCTTTCTCTGTCTAATTACAACAGCAGGAACAACCGTCTTCTTTATGTCAGGAGATCCCTCAGTTACTGAACAAATTACCATGTCACCAATCCCTGCTGACAGAGAACGGCGCTTTGTGCCCTTGAAACCCTTAACTGCTAGGATTTGAAGAGTTCTTGCACCAGTATTGTCAGCGCATTTTAGCCTGGCTCCCACTGACAAAGTTCGTGTAATGTCATTCTTTGTTTTTATGTGTACCTTTAATTTCTTTCTAACTTTTCCCATTTTATTCTACCTTTCCAATAATCGTAAAGCTAATTGTCTTGCTTAACGGCCTGCACTCCTGAACCCAGACCTCATCGCCTTTTTTTGCATTTATGCACTCAGGATTATGAGCAAGGATTCTTGTTTTTCTTTTCTCATATCTTTCGTACTTTTTAATTTTTTTAACGAATGGCCTCTCAACTACAGCGCTCTTCTTCATTTTGTCGCTAACTACAACTGCCTTAAACTTTCTTCCCCTAACCGGGAGGTCTCCGTGTATTGGGCAATTTTTATCTTTGCATTCTTCCATATTTTTCACCATTTGTTCAACTTTTTTTTGATTCGCTCTTCAGGCCTGCCAACCAGCACATCTCCAAGGATTTCCACTTTTTTTCCTTTAATCCAGAAGCGGAAAGTATTTCCGGCCTTTGACAGTTTTTTTATCCCCTTGCTTGTATTCACGAGCAACATATTCATGGTTTCATCAACCACAGTCCCTTCCATCCCAATTTTTGTTGGATCACTACTTTTGATCACTTGTACTTTGAGACCAATCAGCTCGTGTTTTATTATATTTTTAGGAGTGATCATGAGTTATTCACTCACAGAGTATCCCATTGATTTTAGGTGTTCAACCACCTTCTTTTTCTGGTCCCCTTGCAGTTCAATCCGCCCTTCTTTTGCTGTTCCACCAGTTGCACATTTTTTCTTTAGTTCGGATGCAACCTTGCCAGCGGATGATGCAGGTATGCCTTCAACCAAGGTCACCAGTTTCCCGTATTTCCTTTTTTCAGTATAGACCCTTACTTTTTGCTCTTCTCTTTCTCGCTCTTCACAGGTACAAAGTTCTTTTGGCAGACCACATATAGGACAGATTTCACTCATCTATTTTGTATCCTCTCATACCTGCAATAGTTTTTAATCTCGCAATTGTTCTTTTTATCTCGCGGATTTTTCCGGGATTGTCTGGAAGCCCACCGGACGCCATTTTAGCCCTTTGGCTCATGAGCTCTTGCTGTAGCTCTTTTAGCTTTTCTTTTAACTCAGATTCTGGTATTGTATGAAGCTCTTTTCTTCTTATTATTGCCATTATTGTTTACCTGTTGAGAGCTTTTTTGATTCTTTTTTATTTTTTGCAGGCTTGCTCTTTGATTTTTTTGAATTTGAATGTGATTTAGCTTTTTTATTAGTTTTTCCTTCTTCTTTTTTAGGTTGTTCTTCTGCTTTGGCTGCTTCTTGATCCTTTGGCTTGTCTTCACTGACTGGCACATTGGGTTTTCCAAATGCCAACTCGTGGATTGTACCGCCTTCAAGAGGAGGAACAATCTTAACCTTAACGCCTAAAACACCTGGCTTTAGGTAGGCCTGAGCAACTGCTTCCTTTACAAACCTGTCGGCAGTTTCTCCACAGTGCTTTATGTATCCCTGCTTAAACTTTTCAACCCTGGCCCTTGCACCGCTAATCTTCCCAGAGATTTCTATTTGGACTCCAAGAGCCCCAGCATTCATTATTTCTTTTATCATTTGATGAGAAGCCCTTCTAAAGTGTGTTCCTGACTCCAATGTGGCAGCAAGTTGTTTTGCCATTATTTCTGGATCAAGTTGAGGAACTGGAACTTCCTTTACTTCAAGTTGAGGATTATCAATCTTAAACTCATTTTTTAGAGTTTCAGTAATGGTCTGAATATTTTTGCCTTTTCTCCCAATTACAAGCCCTGGTTTCTTTGCATAGATTACAATCCTTGTACCGAGAGGAGTTCGCTTTATATCTATGTATCCACAACCAACTCGCTTTAATTCTTCATGTAAGTATGAATCTACTTTTGCTTTCTTTACTGCTTCATTTATGAATTTTCTTTCTACTGCCATTATTTTCACCTACCTTTGTTTCTTTAGCGACAAGTTCGATGTGTGTTATAGGAGTATTGTGTGGCATCCCCTTGTAGTATCCACTGGACACGCCTCCATTATGCGTTGCAACATGTATAAGCAACAGATTATCCTTGTTCATTCCCTTATACTCTGCGTTCGCCTTTAGTTCGTCAAGCAACTCCAAGAATGCTGAACTGGAACTTAGAGGGTATCTCCCAGGTCCAACATTGCCCTTATGCCCAATTCCGCGGTTATACCTCTTATAAGGAATTGCCCGCTTTTTAGCAAGGACATCTTGAAGCAAGGCCTCCGCCTTTTTTATATTCAACCCACGAATAGCATTTGCAACTTCATATGCTTCCTTAAAGGAGATATTAATTCCTTTTCCTAGAGTCCTCACGGTATTTTCTTTCTTTCCCTGATAAGAGTATTTTAGTTTAGCCATCTTACTTCAATGAAACATATTTACTTGCCCTGGTAGCACCCATTCCTGGTGAAGAGTGCTGAACTCTCTTTCTTGACAATGCAAATTCCCCAAGATAGTGACCAAGCATTTCTGTGGTTATGCTAACCCGGACATATTCCTTTCCATTATGAACCAAAAATGTCCTTCCAAGGAATTCAGGAAGGATAATCATATCTCTGCAATGAGTTCTAATCTCCTTGTCTTTAGACTTTCTAACACGCTCAAGCAATTTTTTGTGGCTTGTTGGGAATCCGCGCTTTAAAGAGCGCCTAGCCCTTGCATTAACTAGATTAGAGAACTCTTCTAAGTTCATATTTTTCAGTTGTTCCTCTTCAAATCCCTTAAATGTAATTTTTTTTGCCATATTATCGCCCTCTTCCTGATTTCTTAGCAGAGATTGAACCTACTTTTCTTCCAGGTGGTGCATGCCTTGAAACAGTTTTGCCTTTACCTGTGTGCGGATGCCCACCACCACCGAATGGGTGGTTTCTTGAGTTCATTGCTACACCCCTAACAATTGGATAAAGTTTTCCTTTTGCTCTTGTTTTATGCCATCTTCTTCCGGCTTTCATTAATGGCTTTTCTGCAAACCCTCCACCTGCAACAATCCCTATATTTGCCCTGCAGTTGGAATTTAGTGTTTTGAAAGCCCCAGAGGGGAGCTGAACCACAGTTCCTGATTCATCATGAGTTATCACCTTTCCAAAATTGCCAGCAGACCTTGCAAATTTTCCACCATCTCCTGGCGTTGCCTCAATATTATAGACCATTGTTCCTTCAGGGATATTTTTAAGATACAGTGAGTTCCCAACGTGTGGCTGAGCTTCGGTACCATAAGCAACTTCTTGACCAACCTGAAGTTTTATTGGTGCAATCATATTCACCTTTATCTTGTTGTCATAAACAACTTTTGCAAGAGGTGCATTTCTTACTGGATCATGGATGATGTCAACAACTTTTCCTTTTACAAGTTTTTCATTTGAAAGTTTTAGAGGATGATGAGCAGCAGCTCCCTTAAACTTATGGCTATTTGCTTGCCTTCTTCTGCTTTTTCCAAGTTTTTGTGCTCTTATTACTTTTCCCATTAAAGTACACCCATCCTTCCTGCAATATCTTCTGCTGAATACTCAGGAGCTAGCTTCACAAATGCTTTTTTCTTGCCTTCCATTGTAATTTGTGTGTTTACTTTCACAACCTTAACATTGTATAGTGACTCTACGGCCTCTTTTATTTGCTGTTTTCCTGACCGCCTGTCAACTATGAAAGTTAATCGATTTTCCTTGTCTGTCTTGTCAAGACTTTTTTCAGTCATTAACGGATACAGTATCACATCATTTGGGTTCATTTTTCAAACCTCTTTTCAAGCTCATCAATAGCAGATTTTGTGAGTATGACCAACCTGCCAGGATTTGCTCCAGGAGCAAGCATCGATATTGAAACAGTTTTTGCACTTGAAACATCAACACCAGGGATATTTCTTGCGGCTTTCTTAAACGACTCTGAGCTCTTTTCAGGGAGAATAATGAGTATACCTTTTGGTTTTTTATACTTTCTGCCTCTTCTTTTCCCTTTTCCTGCCCTAATTTTTTTGTTTGCACTTCTTTGGAGCTCATCTTTCAAGCCAAGAGATATAAGGAGTTTTTCAAATTCAGAGGTCTTGCTTATCTTTAAGACATTGTCACTAACAATAATTGGAACACTTTCAATCTGGTCAATCTTATGCCCACGTGCTATCACAACTTCTTTGTTTGAAGTTGCTGCAATTGCAGACCGGTATGCCTTTCTTAGTTCTTTCTTGTTTATTTTCTCAATTAGAACTTCTTCTGGCTTTGGTGGATGTGCTTGCCTTCCCCCAACGGTTCCAGGCATGATTGCACCCCTACCAGCAGCAGAAAAACCACGGCCTTTGCTTCTGTACTTGTGCCCTTGGATAGCGTGCCCTCCCCTATGAGGTCCTGACTTGACTCTTGGGATTCTAGAACGCCCAGCTCCAGGTCCCATTCCTGCAGCACTTGTTTGCTGTCCTGCAAGCTCAAATGCACCCTTGGGCTGAAAACTTCTGCTTAGCTCTACATAATAAGCCTTCTTAATTATGTCTGGCCTAAACTCTTCACTAAATATTTCGGGGAGTTCAAGCTCTCCTGATTTCTTTCCAGTTTCCGAATAAATTTTTGCTTTCATCATTTACCTTGCTTTGAAGTTAAGCTAACATAAACAATTTCTGGCTTTGCAGCCGGAGGATGCGGCCTAATTGCATGCCTTAACCTTATTAATCGCTTGGAAGGTCCTGGCACAGAGCCCTTTAAAACAACATAATCATTTTTAACTTCCCCATAATTTACAAAACCGCCTTTAGGAGTTATCTCTTTTCCATCATTACCAATTTTTATGAGCCACTTGTTAAACTCTGTTCTTGTGTGGAACCCCATTTGGCCTGCCATAGGGACAGTCCATCGTGTTTCTGAAAGCCGGTCACCAAGGGAGCCAACATGCCTTGCTTTTCCAGTCCTTGAGAATTTTCTCTTCTGTATTTTTATGCCAAATCTCTTAACTGGCCCCTGAGTGCCCTTGCCTTTTGTTACGGCAATTACATCCACATAATCGCCATCATTAAATATGTCTGAGATCCTGAGCTCTTTTCCAAGAAGCCCTTTTGCATAGTTTAATTTTTCCTCAAAGGAGCTTCCTGAAATTGGGAGTTCCATAACTTCTGGTTTCTTCTTTGAAACTGCAGTTTCTGGTTTGGTGTGAACCACAAGTGTAACTTCATCACCTTCAAGTTTTTTCTCAGAAGGAGGTTTTTTTGGGGCTCTTATTTTTCTTGAAAGAGATTTTGTTGAATCTTTTGAGAGAGAAGAAGCAAGGATTTCCCCAGTGGCTTTAAGACCATTGGGGGTATTTTTATAAACGCGAACAGAAAAAGGGACAACAGGTGGGCACTCAATAACGGTTACAGGAGTAAAAACTTCTTTGCCAGAGGTTGAGGTATCTTTTGAAGAATCAAGAACAAACATATGAGTCATGCCCGCTTTATAACCGGCAAAACCCAAAACCTTGGTTTCATTTAATTCTGGCCAAGACCTCACTTTAGGATAAATTCTTTTAGCCCTTTTTCTTGGGCTGAATGCTAATGATCCCGAATGTGGTTTGTGTTTTCTGGCCATTTATGAATTTGGTTAATGCTTTAACCACCTCCAAACCGCTTGGCATAGCAACGGGCATAGAACAAGTCTATGCCATGGCCTTGCTATTTTTAATGCCAGAGGGCATGCGTGAGGTATTATATATTATATAGGGTTTATAAAGGTTCCGCTTGTGAAAAAGCAAAGTAATAAATACTAAGCCAGTCCCAGTTATAGCACGCGCAGAGATTAAATGAAAAGCGCTAAAAATTAAGTAGGTGAAATATGGGGTATAATCGAAGGGGAAACTTTGGAAACAAATCTCGAAGAAATTTTGGCAACAGACCACACGGAAATTTTAATCGAGGCCCAAGGCAGATGTATGATGCGATATGTGCTGACTGCGGAAAAGAATGCAAGGTTCCTTTCAAGCCAACTGAAGGCAGACCTGTTTATTGCAGGGAATGCTTCCAGAAGAGAAGGCCGGTTGGGCAATAAGCAAATTAGTATCTAGTTTTAGAGACATTTTTGCAAAAGGTAGTGGGAGCTGGATTAGGAGAAGATATACAAGATGAATCCAACAATTATTGCCAGCAAAACTGCAATTGCAATCCATTTTGAGTTGCTGTTTCTCTCAGGCACACTGGTGCTTAGTTCATTTGGCATCCTTTTCTTTGGCTCTGGCTTTGATTGCCTTTTCTTTATGCCTAAGCATCCTTCAACCGCATTTTTAACTTTTATCCCAGAATAGCCAGTCTTAATTTCAATTTTATTTTCACGCAAAACAGAAGCGGCATTCCCTTTTATGCTCCCAGCAATCACAAGGTCAACCCCAAGAGAAACAGCAAAGTCTGCAGCCTTTTTTCCAGCATTGCTTGGCTCGTTCTTAAATTTATTTTCATAAACTTCTGTCAAGTCTTCCCTAATTCCGTTGCTGTCCGCATAAACAACTGCAAAACCACCAGCACGAGCAAAAACAGCACTAACTTTGTCATCTAATCCTTTTTTATCGTCTGTTGCAACAAGAATTTTCATAAGTATGACCTAAAAGAAGAGAGAAACAAAAGCAAATAATAAAAACGTGTAAATTGCATCAAACCAGATAATTCTGAGAAGATTTGCTATTTTTATAAAAAGGGCAACTGGAAATCCAAGAATTGCCACAGGGGATTCCCTCCAAATTTCCTTTGAGTGATTCCATAAATTATTTGCATCCCCCTTGCTTGGAAATGCATTCATTCCAAAAGAAAAGCCAAGCCAGGCAAAAAGAAAACTAAGATTGCCACCCTTAAAGAGATAGTACAGAACAAACATAAAAATTGCAAAAATACTGTTTACAAGAAATGGGGCAATTGTAACAAGAAATGTTTGGCGGTAATATGCAGGCAGGGAGTGCTTCACATATCCAGTAGGGTTCCTAAACTGGAAATACTTTACTTCATAAACTTGGAGTCCTGTCAACTCACAAAAGAACTTGTGTGCCCACTCGTGAAGTATCACTCCTGGGAAAGTTACAATTGCAATTAGCAGACCAGAGATGAATAGGAACATAAAGTAAGGATGGGGAATTTATTTATTAAAGTTTTCGATATACATTGAAGTTTAACCGCTGCTATGAATTGCCATCACAATTAACAAGGAATAAACAATATCAAGCCCGTAGTCAACAAACACATACTTTTCTGAATTGCCAAATTTTCTGTTAAGGGCAGTTTTCATAATGAACAACCCAGGGATAACGAAAAAAGACAAAGCAATTAGGAGATTGGTTATTTCGGCGTGCCAGGCAGTGGCTGAAAGAACAACAATTAAGGTTCTTACAAAAACAATGAACCATATGATTGCACCGATAAGTATTGGGTACTCCGGAGAATATGCCGCAGCAGAGTATAGCACCTCTTCAAGGGCATACACAATAATCCCGAACATCTCAAACACAAATAAAATAAAGAGTGGCTGAAAAATCCCATAAAACCATCCCCTCCCGGCAAAAATTGAAAATAGATAAAAGCCAATAATCAATATCGAAATTATTTCTTCTTTTATGTATCCCTTTAGGCCGAACTCTTCCATAATATTAATTATATAATTAAATTATATATATCCTGAAACCTTACTTTTTTTCATGAATAAACGCGGACAGGTAGCTTTTGAGTATTTAACAATGATTGGAGTTTCATTGATAATCCTCTTTGGACTGGTTGCCTTTGCTTACTCATGGACTGCATCTTCAAGAGATTCAGTTTCAGTTTCAATCGCAAGAAACACTGTTGAGAATATTGTTGAATCAGTTGATCTCGTTGGCGCACAAGGATATCCTGCAAAGACAACAATTTCAGTTCAAATTCCAGATGGCATTGTTTCTGCAGAGATAAATGGAAGCGTGGTTTCTATGAGAGTAAAAGTTAATGGAGGATTTACAGATGTTTCTGCCACGGCAAAGGAAAACATGACAGGGAAACTACCAACAGCAAGAGGTTGCTATAAATATTCAATACAGTCATTTGATTCATATGTAAACATTTCAAGATATGATTAAAAAGTCAAAAAAAGCACAAGCAAGTGTTGAATTTTTATCAATGGTAGGATTAATGATAGCAATTTTTATGGGACTAGTTGTTTTAAGTGGCTCACAATCAAGGTCTGCTTCAGACGTTGCCATGAAACTTGAAATGCAGGAAAAGTGCAATGAGTTTGCCACTGCATTAAATCTTGCATACACAGGCGGGAGCGGGTTTATAACTTATGTCAATCTCCCTGAAAAAATTAAGAGAGAAAACTACTCAATTTCAATTTCAAACAAAACTGCTTATGCTACTTCAGGAGAAGGGCTAAACTCAAAGGTTGTTTTTTGCCAGCTTCTTACAAGCAAGATAAATGGAACTGCCAAAAAAGGCAAGATGACCCTTAAAAATATTAACGGGACAATTTACATAAAATGAAAGCAAAAGAAAAGTTTGGGCAATTGTTTTCAATGGACATTTTAATTGCAATAGGGGTTGGATTGTTGATGCTAACTTTTGTGGTTATGTTTTGGAACCTTAATTCAAATAACTTAAACTTGAAACAGGAAAGAATTGAAATGCAGAGGACTGCATTTGATGCCAGTAATGAGCTTATGGAAATCACTCTTGTAGATGGAAACAACATATTTGATCCTGAAAAGGTTGTTAACTTCATTTCAGGACCGTACAATCAAACAAAAGAAGAACTTGGACTTGGAGGCTATGAGTTCCACCTTACAATAAAAAACGAGAACGGGCAGGTTATGGAAATTAATTCAACCCCTCTTGAATATGGGATAAGCTCGGAAAACTCAACGGAGACAATTGTTGTTAAAAGAGTAGGGTCTCTAAATAAATGCGTTGCGATACTAACGCTAGAGGTGTGGAAATGAATTCAAGGGGATTTGTTTTTACACTTGATGCAATAATTGCTTTAATACTAGTTGTTTCGGTTTTCACAATCTCTCTTGGGATGATGTCATTTAAGCCCGCACATCCTTCTGAGTCCTACGAGCAACTCCACTATCTTGCTCAAGACTCAATGACTGCGCTAGATGAGTCAACAATTCTAGACCAAATTGGAAACTTCTGGGCAACTGGAAATTGCTCATCCCCTAATGACAATTCATACTGCTTGCAAGCAAAAGAACTTGCGGACGCACATCTCAGCAAGATCTTGCCAAAAAATGTTGGCTATAGGTTAAGATTTGGAAACTACATAATTACGACCTCTGGTTCTTCAAGGCCAGACATAAACAACTCAGGCATAGTTGCAATTGGAAGCAGGATCCTTTCGGGAAAAGAAACTGGGAAACCTGTTGAAGGATACGTGGCAAGAGCATATCTTACAAAAATTATCAGCAAGGAAACATCTGCGTATGCTTACTTTGGCGGCTATGTTGGAGAAGGAAACATTTCAAGAAAGATTGAACTCCCATCAGATTTTCAGGCAAACAATATAACGCTTGAATTGGATGTGATTTCAAATTTCACTTTATACATAAATGGAAACTATGCAGGGCATTACAATTTTACAAATAAAACTGGATTCACTCCTGTAAGCTTTAATGTTTCAAAAGATTATCTTTCTTACTTAACCACAGGAAATAACACATTCTTAATTGACTTTGACAATGAAAATTTATCCACTAACAACATAAGGGGGGGATTTATAAGAGTTAACTATAATACAAGCGAGTTAAGCCAGCCAATTAAAAATAACACAAAGTTTTATTTTCCCGGAATTGACGGTTTTATAAACATATACAGCTCTTTTTACGTGCCTGGAAACATAACAGGAATGAAGTTACATATGCACTACTTAAGCAATAATTCTGTTTACTTAACAATTGGAAATGAGACAATTTTTAATAGCAGTTCTCCAACAGAAACCACTGAAGAAATTTTAAATTCAACACTTTCTACAATTTTAAACTACACAAGGGTTAGTGATAAAACTCTTCCAATTCGGATTGGGACTAGTGGCGTAACATATGTGACAAATATTTCTGGAAATGCTGATAGCTTTTTAGTTACCGATGTTTCTGGAAGTATGGCGGACTGCGTAAATGGAAGTTACCACAGGGTAAGTTCGTGCACACCGGACCCTCCCGTTTGTTGCAAAAGACTGTTGATATGGACATACAAATGTGACGCCTGCAAATTAGGGCTTGCAAAAGAAGCAGACATGCAGTTTGTTGATGCAGTTTTAAATGCAAGTGGAAACCAGGTCGGGTTAGTGAGTTATGAAAGTTCTGTTGACAAATATCATTCTTTAAGTACAAATGAGTCATCTTTGGATAATGAAATTTATAACTACGATGCAAACGGTGGCACTTGCATTTGTTGTGGTGTAAACAAAGCGCATGAAGAATTGCTAGATGAGAGTAGCCAGGACAGGAACAGGTCAATGATTGTTATGACAGATGGGAACGCAAACTATAACTGCTCAGAACAGGGGACTGGCGATGCAGCAGAAGATGCAATTTTAGCAGCACATCAGGCCTGCGCAGATGGAATTGCAGTTTACACAGTTGGATTTGGCTCAGATGCAAATGAAACCACATTAAAAGCAATGGCCTGCGGGGGCGGCTCCTATTACAATGCCTCAAATGTAAGTGAGCTTTTGGACATTTACAACCAAATTGCTCAAGAAATTGTTTCACTTGGGTACAAAAAACAAACAGCAGTCCTTCCTGCAAATCTAACGAGAGCAGTTTTGTATAATGATTCATATATTGAATTTAATTATACTCCAGTAGTTTACCCTCTTAACTTTGGGGAGATCAGTATTGTTAAACAAACAAATAAATTTGGTGGAAACATTGAAATCCCATACAAGTGGGGCTCTTTTGAGGTTCCAAATGGGACAACTGTCATAAATGCAAGAGTTACTTCTTATTCTTCAGACAGCTGGACCGATAGAGTTAATCTTTCAAATTCTGCAGGATGGGATTTAGTTTATTGGTTAAATGATTCTGGAAGCGACTATCAAAGATTGGGGGATCCCTTCATTGTAAACATTCCTGCGCAATTAATTGCAAATGGGACAAATTACATTGGAGTCGGAACGGGTTTAAGCCCAGAGAATGCAACCGGTGGCTCGCCCGCAGACCGTATAATTTATGAGCTAAGGTTCAGAGGGGAAGTGCCTTATGGGGACATATTCTTCAACCAGACAAGTGCGGTTGAGGATGCAATTAAAAGATTGAATGAAAGCCTTGCAAATAAAGGAATACAAATAAGCAGTTCAGACATAATAGTGGAAAATAATACCGCTTCTAAAATACCATCACTTTGGGGTCCATCGAGGTTGACCTTAGAGGTGTGGCAAAAATGAGAAATATTAAAAACACAAAAGGGATGATGCTTACATTAGCAGCGGCTTTATTTGTTGTTGTAATGTTAAGTTTAGTTATCGTAAATGTTTCTCAAAACAGAGTACATGACAGGTCATTAACTTACAGGGTTAGGTGTGATGAACTAAATTACTTCTTAAATGACATGCAAAATGACTTGCAGCGGTCGGCAGGAATTGCTGGAAAAAGAGCATTAACATATGCAATTATTTCTGTTTCAACAAATGGGACCCCAATAAATGGCTCAGATAAATTTTTAGATGAATTGACAGTAAACGGGACAATTAGCGGACAGCCACTTAGATATATGGAAAATCAAAGCTTGAAAAAATGGAAAGAAAAAGTTTCATCACTTGGACCAGAAAGGCAATTTATCACAAATCTAAATGACAGCTTGATTCAAGTTGATATAGTTCCGCATAGTCCATTTGACTTTTGGGTAAGGGTTAGGATAAAAAATCTTGAAGTTAAAGATAAATTTGGATACTGCTCATTTAATGGAAGTTTGCCAAGAAACAAGAAATGGATAATTTCGAATGTTTCAATTATTGGGCTTGAAGATCCACTTTATATTTTAAAAACACATGGATATGTCAGCAGGACATTTTATCCTGACACAAATTACACAGACCACTCAAATTCCAATGCAATCATATTTGATATTGAAAACAAACTTTACAATGGAGGAAATCCAGATGCTCCTTCGATATTTGAGCGTCTGGAAGGAAATCTTGGAGACCCTGTAAATTCTGAAAGGCATGAGTACTACATTGACAAGGCGTATAATGCAATAATTGAAGAGGGGACAAATGTTAGCAAGGATAAGATAAGCATAGGCCCTGAATCATTTGTTGATGTCTCTGAGCTTCAGTCAAGGATACCAAGCCAGTTGCAGCCACAAATAATAAAAGAAAATCAAAGCGTTATGGACCATGTTTACTTTGGGCCAGCATATGCTGGAAAGAAACTACAAAACGTAACCCAAGAGTATTCCTGGTTTAGAATTGACTCGGCCCATGCAAGGTTTTATAACATAAGCTCATCGCAGCTTTATGATTAAATATAAATAAGCAGGACTCTTAAAATTTAGCAAGATGGCAATAGTTGAAACAAAAATAGACGAATTTGTTGATGAAGTTATTAGGAAAGGTAAACTAAGTTTTGGAGAGGCAGCAAAAATCCTGGGAGTTCCTCCTGAGAAGGTTAAAGAGTGGGCATATATTTTAGACAAACATAAGGAGGAAACAGGCATAGAGGTTTATTACCCAACTGTTGGTGAGCCCGAGATTGTTTCTACGATTTCTAAAAAGAAAGCAGAGATATCTAAGCGCGTTTCTTCTTTAAAGGAGCGCAAGAAAGAACTAGAGGATGAGTTTGGGATTTCTACAAAGGAAAGTAAAACAGCAACAACAGTTTCAGTTCCAAAAAGAGAAGAGGTAAAAGAGTTAACCTCAAACCTATCAGAAAAAGTTGATGAGCTTGAAAAATTTGAAAAAGATGTTAAAAGTATGAGAGAAGAATTATCAGAAGTTGAAGCAAGCGTTGAAAAGGCTGAGAGCGAGGAAGAGAGAATACTAAGCAAACTTGAAGCAGATAAAAAGGAGATGGATGAAACTGAAAAGGAATTATCACATATACTAAAAGAGTTGGATGGAGATTTGAGTAAAGCAGAGAAAGTGCAAGGTGCATTGTCCCATATAAAGAAAGAGAAGAAAGAAATTCCAAAAGAAGTTGGAGAGATGAAATCAGAGGTATCAGAAATAGAAGAAGAAATAAGAGAGGTTGAGAAAGAATCTAAAAAACTTGATAAAAGAAAAATTTCTAGGAAAATAAAAGATATTTTAAAGATTTGAGATGAAAAAAAGCAACACTGGAAAGGTGTTAGAGGAATATACAATAAATGCAGAGGGCTCTTTAATAAACATTAAGATTTTTAGAGACCCAAAAGATTTTGTTTTAAATTACAAGTGCGAGCTTCCGAAAATAGAACCGGCAACCCTGGCCCTCTTAGAAGAGATAAGGAACAGGTTGATTAGAGAAGTAAAAGTAAAGATTGAGGAAATTTTAGATCCAAAAGCATACGAGGAGTTAAAAGAGAAATACAAAAAAGCTGCCGAAAAACTAATTGAAACTGAAATACCTGGAATTAGCAAGAAGACAAAAAGCACTTTGCTGAACTACCTAATTCACAAGATGCTTGGGCTTGGACAGATTGAGCCCTTATTTTATGATGACAACATTGAGGAAATTGTAATAAACACTGCAGAGGAGCCAGTATGGATATATCACAAAAAGTATGGATGGCTGAAAACAAATATTAAAGTTGAAAGCGAGATGCAAACGCACAATTTTGCATCTGTGATTGGCAGAAGAGTTGGAAAAGCAATCACAAATTTAACGCCCTTGATGGACGCACGCCTTCCAAATGGGGACAGGGTAAATGCTACATTGTTTCCAATATCCACAAAAGGCAACACATTAACAATAAGAAAATTTGCTAGGACACCTTGGACGGTTATTGACTTTATAGACCCAAAAATAAACAGCTTGAGCATTGACCTTGCAGCACTGCTTTGGTTTAGCATACAAAACGAATTAAACTTGCTAATTGCGGGGGGAACTGGCTCCGGGAAAACTTCAATGCTAAATGCACTAACATCGTTTATCCCTCCAAATCAGAGGATAATATCAATAGAAGATACTCGCGAACTTCAATTGCCAAAGTTCTTGCACTGGATCCCAATGGTTACAAGGTCTCCAAATCCGGAAGGAAAAGGGGAGATAGGGATGATTGACCTTATGATAAACTCATTGAGAATGAGGCCGGACAGGGTAATTGTGGGCGAAGTTAGGAGAGCAAAGGAAGCAGAAGTTCTCTTTGAGGCAATGCACACAGGGCACTCAGTTTATTCAACCTTCCACGCAAATACCGTTTCACAAGTTTACAGGAGATTTATAAATCCGCCAATTATGGTTCCAGAAGAAATGTTAGAAGCACTTCACTTAGTACTGGTTCAATTCAGGCAGAGAAGGCTAAACATAAGGAGAACTTTTCAGGTAGCAGAGGTTGAGATTCCTGAAGAAACCGTAGAAGGGCTTAAAATAAAGTTTAACTTGCTTTATAAATGGCAGCCAAGAAGCGATAAGATAATTTCAGTAAATCCAAGTGAGAGAATCATGAAAGAGCTTGAAATGCGCGCAGGGATGACTCAAAAAGAGATTAACAGGAATTTGAAAGAAAAACAAGACATCTTAAAGTGGATGCTTAAAAACAATGTCAGGGACATAGACAGGATAGGAAGAATTGTAAGTTCATATTACATTGATGAAGACCAAATCCTGGAAGGGGTAAAGAAAAACATTACGCCATACAAGATAATTAAGAAAATATGAAAACAAAAAGTATTCCATTTGTGCCATTTAGCATTGGAAAAGCAAAGAGACTTAGTTCAAGATTTGTTGGAATTGGCTCAAAAATGCTGAGGCAGTTCCCAAACATAAAAAAAGATTTGCTACAGGGCAGGATTAATATTAAGCCAGAAGTGTATCTTGCTATAACTTTGTTTTCAACAATTTTCTGGTTTTTAGTTTCAACAGGATTGCTACTGCTCGTGGTTGTCATAAGCAAAAAGCCAATTATGCAAAATTTAGGTATTATATTTCTTGTTTCTGGATCATTAACATTGATGAGCTTTTTATACTTAATAACGTATCCCGCCGTTACTGCCAGGCACAGGGTAAGGATTCTTGAGCGAGATCTTTTATTTGCACTTAGGCATATGCTAATTGAGGTTAAGTCAGGGATAACATTATTTGATGCAATGGCAAGTGTTGCCCGCGGGAGCTACGGAATTGTTTCAGAAGAGTTTCAGAAAGTAATAAAGGAAGTAAATGCTGGCCTCACGGAGCAAAAGGCACTTGAAAAAGCATCACTTGAAAACCCATCACTAAAGCTGAGGCAAATCATATGGCAAATATCCAACGCATTGAAGGCCGGCTCAGAAATTAGCACGACGCTTGAGGCGCTTGTTGCTAATTTTGAAAGAGACCAACTTCTCACAA
The DNA here is from genome assembly GCA_027077325.1 of archaeon. Taxonomy (GTDB): domain Archaea; phylum Undinarchaeota; class Undinarchaeia; order Undinarchaeales; family JALTGF01; genus JALTGF01. The sequence goes on along the minus strand of JALTGF010000040.1, from coordinate 4,279 downwards.
TAAGAAAATATGGGAGAGAGATGAATCCCTGGACGATGATGTATATGATGCTCGCAATTATTCTCCCGTCTTTGGGGATAACATTTTTCATAGTCATTAGCGCCTTTGCGAGCACTTTTGCTGGGAAAGGCATCTTTTATTTTTTGCTGATTTTCTTGGTATTTTTCCAAGTTTTCTTCCTTAGCTTTATGAAAACAAAAAGACCATTGGTGGGACCATGAAGAATAGAAGCACAAAATCAAAAAGAATAGAGAAGATTCAGAAACTCTTAATTTATGCAGGAAAGGGATATCCTGCTAGAAAGTGGCTATTAAACAAAAGCGTATTTAGTTTTGTTGTTTCCGCATTGCTGGCACTGGTCTTGTTTTTTATTACAAGAATTGGCATATTAACTTGTGCAATTTTATTTGCAGTTGTTACACCATTAGTCATCTTATCAAGCATATTAAATTTGAGTATTTCTGCAGATAAGCGTGCAAGAGCAATTGAAAAGATGCTTCCAAGTGCGCTTCAATTGATAGCTGCAAACATAAGAGCAGGAATGACCCCAGACCGCGCGATTTGGCTTTCTGCAAGGCCAGAATTTGGGCAGCTTGAACAGGAAATAAAAAAGGCAGGATCAGAAACACTAGGAGGGACTAGCATTGAAAATGCATTTAAAAACATGAGCAAACGAGTTAAGTCAAGAATTCTTAAGAGGACAGTTGGTCTAATTGTAGAAGGGATGAACTCAGGAGGAGAACTTGCACAACTGCTAACAGAAACCGCAGCCGAGATTAGGGCACTTGATATGCTTCAAAAAGAGATGCGAGCAAATGTTGCGATGTATTCACTCTTTGTTGTTTTTGCGTCACTTATTGGTGCCCCGTTGCTTCTTGGGATTTCAACCTTTTTTGTGGATATGCTCACAAGATTGGCTTCATCAATAAGCATTCAAACAATTGCTGAGCAAAGCAGAGTTGCAGGAATAACCTTGCTTGGCTTTGGAACTTCCTTAACATCTGAATTCTTAATAAAATTTTCAGTGGTAGTTATAACAATAACAACATTTTTTGCAGCGCTTTTAACGGGATTAATTAAGAAGGGCAATGAAAAACGAGGGCTTGAATATGCTATTACTTTTGTTCCAATTGGGCTGATAGTATTTTTCCTTGTTAGGTATTTAATAGTCAGATCATTTGGGAGTGTTATTGGATTTTAGGGTTCGTAAAATTTAAATAGTAAACATCTTAACTCAAAGTGAGGTGAAAAACTTGAACAGAAATAAAAAAGGACAAACTGCAATGGAGTACCTCATGACGTATGGATGGGCTATTATAATTGTGATTATAGTCGGAGTGGCCCTTTGGAGATTAGGAGTATTTACTCCAAGCCCAGGAAAGACCTCCACAGGATTCGATGAGTTTTATGTTGGGACAAACTTTAAGATTACATCTGGAGGCGACGCGACCCTAATACTTGTGAACCAGGACAAAGAAGGAAGATCTGTAACACTTAACTCAGTTACTGTCGGTGGAGCAGACTGCACAGGAGACACTGGTTCAAAAGGCGTAAGCGAAAACTGGACAATCTCATGTACAGGGGTTCCATCCGGAGCAAGTGGCTCACCATATACAGGAGTAGCCGTTGCAGTAAATTACACCGTAGGCGGACTTAGTTATTTGGAAACAGGCAAGATCTCTGGTAAATATGAGTAAGGATCAAACCTTACTCATTTACTTTTTATTTTCTCCTAGTGATAGGTAGATTTTTATAAGAGTTATCCTAAATAAATTTATTATGAAACTTAACTTTTTGTCAAAGAAAGAAGAAAAGGAAGAAGAGCCAATTGAGTTTATTGGGGAAAAACAGAAAGAAAAAGAGGACATTACTGAGAAAACCCTTAATTTTTTAGGCGAGGAATTTAAATTTGAGAGCCCTGCATCACTTAAGCCAATGGCAAAACCAGATGCGCCCCCGCTTTCGGTTATACATTCCGAAGGCGAATCATTTAGCATTTGGTACAGAATGCTTTTAAGGGGAGAATCAGGAGTAATACATATTCCTGACTTTGTCCTATTTAAAGGAGTGCACAGGATGCCTCCGCGCGACAAGAACCCAGACATAATAATTGAGTGCAGGCAAATAAACGAAGAGCGCTCAAACAGGACTGACTCAAGAATTGTTAGGGACATGATTGGGCTTTCTCTTGACACTTTGCCAGGACTGTGCGTGCTTGTAACAAACAGGCCAATTTCAGAATATGCAAAAGCCCTTGCAAGCAAGTTTGGGATTGAGGTAGTTAATGCAAGCTCAGATTCAGGAAGCTATGAGTTATTTAAGGCACTTGTTGGAAACGACCTGCTTACTAGGGAGAAACTTTACACAAACCTTGACAAGAACATCCTGAAACTTGAAAGCAAGTTCAAGGCAATTAAAGTTAAAAAAGCCCCCAAGTTAGAAGAGGTCCAAAGGCCAGCAAAATCAGAGTTGCGGGACTTAATTATAAAAGCCCTTAGCTCAAGAGCATACTCACCAAGGCAGCTTTCAAGGATTTTGCGCGCAAATGACAACTTGATACTAAACGAGCTTTATGCCCTTGAAAAGGAAGGCCGCGCAAAGGTATTCAAGAGATCAAAAACAGGGGACCTGAAAGATTTTGAGTGGGCACTGATCAAGTCGTCGTGATTTTTGGGAAGTGTTTTTTATTAAAGACAAATTAATTATTTAATTAACTTAATTACTGAGTGGAAAAGAAAACTTTGATAAAATGCTGAGGTGGCAGAATCCGGGATTGCGCTGGTCTCGAAAACCAGTTCCCTCTGGGATTCCAGGTTCAAATGTGCGCGAAGTGAACTTAAGTTCGCTTGCGAGCTGTAAATCCTGGCCTCAGCGCCTTATATAATTACAGGCGGAACATAAGATTAACATAATATAATTATATAAATAATAACTCAATAATTAGAGACAAGATATTGCCTCGATAGCTCAGCTGGCTAGAGCGCCTGTCTTGTACAGCCTTTTAACATGTGAACGGGTAAGTGCTTGCGCCATCCTGAAAAGGCTGGCGAAAAATGTGCTACACTCGCTTCGCGAGATAGCATGGCTCGCGCGCAAGCGCGCTCGCATAAGGCTCAAGCAAACAGGAGGTCGGGAGTTCAACTCTCCCTCGGGGCTCTTATAATTCTAAAAATTTCCTAATCACTTCCTTATTCCTAACCTCTGGATGAAATAAAACCCCGTAAATTTCCTTTTTCTTGTGCTTTATTGCCTGGGCGCATTTTTCTGATTTTGCAAGGACTTCAAAATTTTCAGAGGGCTCAAATGAGAGGTTGTGAAGCTCGTATGCCTCGAACTTTGAGGAAAACAATGAATTTTCCTTTAATGTTTCAATTTCAGTCATCCCAATTTCTGTGCACTTTTTTACAGAGGAGCCAAAAACAAGAGCAATCACCTGCGCGCCGGCGCAGATTCCGAGGACTTTTCCTTTAAAAGTTTTCAGCCATTGAAACTTTTCCAAATGGTCAAGATAAGCAACATCTTTTAAAGGCGCGCCGCAGAGGATTACCTTTTCATACTTGCTAAAGTCCTGCGGCAAATTTAAGTAATGCCTTACTTCGCAGTTCCCGGCAAGTGAAACAATTGGCTCCACGAATTCAGAAAACGCAAGCGAATTTTCCTTTTGGTTCATATCAACAACCAGAATCATTTTTCAGCCAGCCTCGCTTTCTTTATTATAAAAATTCCTGAGTCCCTGCCTGCCTTTACTTCTGATTCAAGAATCTCAATACTCTTTTTGAAAAACGGTGCATCCAGAACAGTTGTTTCAATTTCCCCGCCCTCGCCGGAAGGGCTTATCTTGTATTTCTCGCGAAGTTTAACAAGTTCCTCTACAGTTTCTTCATCCAGCGCGCGGCCGAGCCATTCTTTGTTAAGGGGATAAGCAAAAACCCCAGAGATAATTACTTTAAAATTGTTTTTTAGGATTTCATAAAGCAGGGATTCCTGGCCTTTTAGCCAAAGAGGATTAAAGCACCAAAGGTTTAGGTCATTGCAAATTCTTTGCACGCGCGAGGCCTGGTAAACGGACTCAATCGCGCCGGTCACAACGCCTCCAATCCCGAATTTTTCTTTTGCTTCCTGAATCGCGGCTTTCAAATCCTCAAGCTCTTTTTCTTTTTCCCCCGGCGTGAGCTTTTGGATTAGAGGAAGGCCAATTGCTTCTGCCTGGAGCTTTGTAATTTCAATGTTTGGGGTGTGAAACATGAAGCTTTCTTTGTTTTCAGAAAGGATGGAAATT
>JALTGF010000039.1 GCA_027077325.1 archaeon | reverse complement strand
CATGATATTGAATTTATAGTAGTTAGAGATAGAAAACAAATAAATGAAATAGCAAATGCTTCTTATGGACAATATTGGATAAACAATTCTCCATTAGTAATAATAATAGTTAGTAATATAGAAAAAGTCAGGGCTGTATTTGGAGATTATGCTGAAAAATTCTCAATTGCAAATGCATGGGCAACAGCACAAAATATGGTATTAGAATCTGAATCAATTGGAATATCTAGTTGTCTAATAGGAAGTTTTGATGAAGATAAAATAAAAATAAAATTTGGAATTCCAAATGACAAAAGAGTCTGGGTAATGATTACTTTTGGTTATATGTTAGAAAAAGCTTTCACACCACATAGATTGGAATTATCTTATATTACCTATTTTGACAGATATGGCAAAAGAACTATATTCTAGAATACACAAAAGTATTTAAATAGAAACATCTTATAAATTTCAATTGAGCTTTTCTTGAACCAACTTTCCTAGTGAGCTTTTCTTTACATATCCCCATGCGCATTGGTGATATATATAGTTTTCGATACCGGGGAATATATATGAGAAAGGTGAGAAAATGGATTTTTTGGTAAAAGATGCCTTGAAGCACAAGGAAGAATTTAATTTATCTGGTTTTGCTACAAATGCAAATATAAAAGTTGTTGGTGTTGGTGGTGCAGGAAACAATATAGGTGATTGGTTATATCACACGGGAATAAAAGGTGCAGAAGTTATATTAGCAAACACTGACAGAGCACAATTAGAAGCAAGGGAAGCAGACAAAAGATTATTGATAGGAAAAGAATCAACAAGAGGCTTAGGTGCGGGTGGTTTCCCAAAAGTTGGAGAACAAGCAGCAAAAGAAAGTCTACCAGAATTAAAAGAAGCTCTAAGAGGAGCTGATATGGTATTTGTTGCAGCAGGAATGGGTGGAGGAACAGGTACAGGTGCAGCACCAGTAATTGCAAAAGTTGCAAAGGATATGAATGCAATCGTTATTGGAACTGTTACAATGCCATTCAAAATCGAAAGAGCAAGAATTGACAAAGCAGAAGAGGGATTAAAAGAATTAAGAAAGGCATGTGATACTGTCATTGTTATAGATAATAATAGATTAATTGAATTAGCAGGTCAATTACCATTAAATGAGGCTTTTGGTGTTGCAAATGAGTTAATATCTATGATGATAAAAGGGATTGTAGAAATGATAACAGACGAAACTGCATTAGTACACAGAGATTTTGCAGATGTTAAAGCAGTAATGCAAGGTGGAGATGTTGCTGTAATAGGCGTAGGTGAATCCGACACTGAAAATAGAGTAGATGAAGCAGTTAAAAGAGCATTGAGACACCCACTATTAGATGTATCTTATGAAGGAGCACAAGGAGCATTAATACAAGTAACTGGTGGACCAGACATGACATTAGCAGA
>JALTGF010000038.1 GCA_027077325.1 archaeon | reverse complement strand
GTTAAGCTCTCCCTCGGCACGCAACCACCAAGATTTATTGGTATCGCAAATTATCGGGGTGGCGGCCACCAATATAGAAGAAAGAGGGTTGGCAATAAACCATCAGCTTGAAGAGACCCCGGTTCGCTTTGAATCCTGCCAAAGCGTTCAGCAAGCAGGGGTATTGTTCCTTTTGCCCTTTTTGAAGCAAACAGGGCTGTTCAGTTTTAAAGATCACTTTCAGGAATTACAAAAAGGCTACTACCACATCACCTTTATCATCCTTTTTATCGCCTTTATGTATTTGCGCCGGATTAAAAACCCTGAACAATTAAAACATCACAGTCCCGGGGAATTTGGGAAGATAATGGGACTGGACCGCGTACCGGAAGCCAAATGTTTGCGAAAGAAATTAAAAGAAATATCTGCACAACAAAGATCATGGCAATGGAACATGGGCCTGGCAAAAGAATGGTCATATCAGGAAGGAAACGAGTTTTATTATATCGATGGCCATGTTCAGGTTTACAACGGGCATAAAGCTAAGTTGGGAAAGAAACATGTAGCAAGGCAAAAGCTTTGTTTACCGGGCATGCAGGAGTTTTGGGTAAACAATAAAGACGGGATGCCTTATTTCTATATTACCGGCCAGGTAAATGAAAAACTTATAGAAATGCTTGAAACACAAATTGTCCCAACATTATTAAAAGAAATGCCATCAAAATATACCCGGCAAGAAATAGAGGACGACCCTGAACTTCCATGCCTTACGCTTGTGTTCGACAGAGAGGCATACAGTCCGGCTTTCTTTCAGCGCTTATGGGAAAAATATAGGATCGCCATAATCACATACCGGAAAAATGTGAAAAACGCCTGGGACAAAGATGACTTTAACCAATTTGCAATTGACATAGAAGAGACCGAAACAAAAATGCTTCTGGCAGAAAAAGCCATAAAATTGGATAATGTCCCAATGCGGGAGATAAGACGCCTGTCAGGCAACCATCAAACAAGTGTGGTAACAACCAACAAAAAACTATCGTTGCACTCAGTTGCCGTCCACATGTTCGCACGTTGGACACAGGAGAATTTTTTTAAGTACATGCGACAGGATTATGATTTTGACAGACTACTTCAATATGCAGTAGAACAGATAGATGAAGACTTTGTTGTGGTCAACCCTGAGTACAATAATATAACATACCATTTAAAAAAAGCACGTGAAAAAATCAGCCGCAGGATGGCTACATTATATAAGTTGCAAGATGATAATGTGAAGGATGATCTGGATAAAACAAACAAGTACCTGCAAAAACAAATAAAGGTAAAGCAAGAACTCGATGATTTTCGAAAACAGGAAAAACAATTACTGGACAACAGAAAACAAACACCTTATAAAATCAAAATAGAAGATATGCCCGACAATATAAAGTACAACAAGTTGAACCT
>JALTGF010000037.1 GCA_027077325.1 archaeon | reverse complement strand
CCAGTAATAGAGTTGCGGCAGAGGAAGCGCCCGATGCCTATAAGGATATTGATGAAGTTGTTCGTGCAGTTGAAGGGGCGGGAATTTCAAGAATTGTGGCGAGAATGAGACCTTTAGGTGTGGTGAAGGGCTAAATTCCCTCTAAACATCGAAATATTTATAACATTTGTTGTAATCTCCCCCTACAAGTTAAAAGAGGTGATAAAGATGTTTGATCCCGCTAGCGATGGCTTCATGTTGCTTGCGGCTGCGCTTGTCTTCATAATGACCCCTGGGTTAGCACTTTTTTACGGTGGCCTTGTAAACAGGAAGAATGCCGTTGCCATGATGATGCAGAATTTCTTTTCGGCTGGATGGACAACAGTAATATGGGTTCTCTTTGGCTTTACGCTTGCGTTCGGACCGGATATAGCAGGAGTAATTGGGGGGGGACATTATTTAGCCCTTCTGAATATTACTCCTAAAACACTGTTTTCAGGTAACCATGTAATAAGTCTTTATACATTTATGATTTATCAACTAATGTTTGCTATAATAACTCCAGTTCTTATGACTGGTGCCTTTGCAGATAGAATGAGATTCAAAGGATTCATTGTGTTTATAACACTATGGTTATTCCTTGTTTACTTCCCGTTTGCCCACTGGCTTTGGGGTGGTGGATTTCTGCAGCAGTGGGGAGTGGAGGATTTTGCAGGAGGGATAGTTGTTCATACCAGTGCTGGATTTGGTGCTCTTGCATCAGTGTTTTTCTTGGGAAAGAGGCTGCATCCCAAACCGGGAAATCACAGCATACCACTTGTTGTTCTTGGGACTGCACTTCTATGGTTTGGATGGTTTGGATTTAATGCGGGAAGTGCCTTAAGAGTAGATGTAGATACAAATGTAGCGTTTGTAAACACAATGATTGCTGCATCCTTTGCAGCAATAACATGGATGTTCTGGGATTATTTAGCAATGAAGAAGTGGAGCAGCATAGGATTTCTCACAGGCTCAATTGCAGGACTTGCAACAATTACGCCCGCCGCAGGATTTGTGAATCCACAGGCAGCCATGATTATAGGGATTTTGGCAGCGTTAATCTCTCACTGGGCAGTAAACTTTGTGCATAAGAAAGGCTGGGACGATTCGTTAGATGTCTGGGGAGTTCATGGAATTGGTGGTTTTACGGGGATAATTCTACTTGGGATATTCGGAAGTGCAGCCATCTATGGAGCAAATGGATTAATATATGGGGGTATTGAGTTCTTTGGAAAACAAGTAGCAGCAGCTTGTTTGGCAGCAGTCTATGCTTTCTTTGTTACCTATGGAATTCTATGGGTGACAAATAAAATTACCCCAGTAAGGGTCTCCCCTGAGGAGGAGAAAAAGGGACTTGACGAGGAAGAGTTCGCTGAACAGGCATATACTGAATAATCTCCCTATTTTTTC
>JALTGF010000036.1 GCA_027077325.1 archaeon | reverse complement strand
GTTTAACGGCTCTTCCATTAGGCTCAATGCTCTGTGCCTTATTCGACTTATGTTTATGCTTTTGACTCCGCTTGTCATTCCCAATTTAATTGGGAATCCATTTCCTTATTATTCCTATTAATATTTTTTACATTAAGGAAATGGATTCCCGCATACGCGGGAATGACAGAGGGGAGAATGGGAATGACAAACCGGAAAAATTATTTGGTTTCGTTTTGAACATTTGAAAATTTGAATATTCGAACATTGCTCGTCCCGTTAGAAATCAAGGGTTTCTAATGGGGTAAAGATTTCGAGTTTCAAATTTTCTTGGGGTGGGGGTAGGAATTTAATCATTTGAATTAATGGCAACACTCCAACGACGATCGTATGAGTTTTGTTGCCAATTGAAATTTTAGTATTTATTCTAAAGAATTTTTACTATAAAAAAGTTTAAAAAAATGGCTAATTTTATTTCACGCTTTTTATTTTCCAATTAAAATATTATTCTGATCAAAAGGATTAGTTTCTGGTTCAATGATTAAATTGAATTTTTGGCTAATAAATGGCTTGCTCCAAAAGACGCTGAAAAATCTTTCCTGACCAGGTGTTAAAGTTTTTATCTCCGTTTGATTAACTCGAGTAATTTTATTTTCTTCCCCGATTAAAATTATACTGATCATCACTTTTTGAAATCCAACATCGGCGCGATTGACAATTGTTCCTGAGACTTCGGCGTATTTATCCGGTTGAGCTAATATCTTAATTTTTTTATCTTTAACAAACAGATCAGGATAAACCGATTCGGGCATATTCTTCCAACGAGCAACTTTTTTTATTTTCATTTCCGCATCAATAATATCCGCTGAAGCATTAATTCTAATCGCTGGCCTAATCACATATTTCTCCTGCCCCGGCAAGATAAACGTGCTTTGATTTATAGTTTTAACAATCTGATTTGCCGAATTGTATAAATTGATCTGGTAATCAATTTTTGGATTGCCATAGATGTCGCTTTGATTTTTTATTTTAGCGACGAACTCATAGATTCCATTTCCTTCCGTGATTAGCTGCTGATTTTCTATAGTCGGCTGAGGAATATTTAATCGGCAAGGTGGGCAAGGTCCGCCGCAATCAACTCCCAATTCGCCTTGATTTTGAATTCTATCAAAACAAGTTGGCTTTGGCTTAAAAATAAAATATCCACTGGCAATTATAACCATAAAAATCACCAGATAAACCAATCCGATAATTATTTGTTTTTTTTGTCGGTGATTGAACATAAAGATAAATCAAAATTGTTCTTGTCATTCCCGACGACCATTTTGTCATTCCCAATTTAATTGGGAATCCATTTCCTTATTATTTCTATTAATATTTTCTATATTAAGGTAATGGATTCCCGCCTGCGCGGGAATGACAGAGAGGAGGGGAGAATAGCTTCCCGTCCCC
>JALTGF010000035.1 GCA_027077325.1 archaeon | reverse complement strand
AACCTCAACGATTCTCACTATGAATCTCCCTTAATGCTTGTCTTGCATAACTTCTAAGCCTTTCTTTTGCCATCATATCCTCAACCCACAAATGCTCATTAGGAAGCCCTATCTTAGTATTATAGTTTTGATAAAAGGCATAGTCAAAATCACCCCTTTTATTTAAGGCAGAGTAAATTAAGTAAATTCGTCCTGGCTTTCCAATATGTTCAGTAATAGGTTCACCAATTCCAGCATTTGTTGTTCCTATTAACTTACTTCCTACAAACACACTTCCACTTTCCCTTAGCTTCCCAGTTTTTATAGGCGGAATTTGTTCAGTCATATCAGCACTTTCTAAAATCTTAAAAGCAATTCTTTCTCTAAGTTCATCTTTCAAACTTTCCTTAAGTTTTTCAAGCCTTACACTTATAGATTTGCCCGCATAAATTCCAGCTCTTTGTTTTCCACCCTGAAAACTTCTACTAAACTTAAAAGTGGATTTCATTTATAGATTACCTCAATGTGGTGAAACCTATTTTTCCCGTCAACATATCTATATTTTTGCACAACTTCTCTTCTTTTTCCATCTTCTATAAAATAGCAATTGGAAAGGTCAATATCACTAAAAAGAAATAGCGTTCCTATTCCCATCTCAGTAACACCGACCTTTCCCTCTTTATTCCTAACAAAAACAAGATTTGAGCCTTCTTCAATCCAACCTTCATATGTCCCTATAAGTTCACTGCTCTTATTTCCCCGCCAATCTATAGTTTCTTTATAAAGTTGAATTGAAGTGTTAGTTCTAAACATCTACCCACTTATTCCTTTTTATAACAAAGTTTTGAACCTTAGAAGTAGTTCTTCCTGCCCCTAAAGTTTGAGTATATAGAAGGTAAAGTTCCCTATAATTTTGATATTTCTCACTATCTTTCTCATAGAGCTTTCCCATTCTATAAGTAGGTTTGAACTTTTTCCAAAGAATTTCAAATGCCTTCATTCCTGCTTGTTTAATATCAGAAAAAGTTCCAACTATATAACTAACTTCATCAGAAGTGAGGTCGCTAAACGCCTCACTCCCAACTTCACGCTCTAAATCTTGTTCAGTCATTTTTCTACACCACTGAAGTTAATAGACAACCTAAATCGCTTGCAACTACTTTAGGAGTTAAGTTAATTGTGCCCTCAACTCTTAGTGCGTGATTCAAATGTTTCATAGGAATTGCTTCAGTAACAACCTTATCCCCACCTATAGTTTGAACCATATGATAACCTGCAGAAGGTTCATATTTACTTGGAGCTTTGGGAACATAACCTAAGAAAACCTTACCAGCCGCAAAATATCCAGTGTTAGACTTTGTAGCCGTCTGACCTTTTTTAGCCGTTGTTCTAACAGTTCCTAAAACTTCCAATTCTTCCATATCAAAAAGCTGTCTAAGAAGGTTTTTTGTAACAATCTTTGTGTCTGTTATCTTCAACAGACTTTTTACCTCAGTATTCCCTCTAAGAGCCTTATAAACATCAGGAGTCATAATCATCTTATTAGGTGCAAATCCAGTAAATGCTCTAACCTCATCCTGATAAGTAAGAACATCCTCAACAGGAGTAGAACTTGCATCACTCCACTTTGTAAAATCTGTTCCACCTACATACTCATTTGCCCAAACTCCAGTTTTCAAGAAAGTATCCACAAAGTTTGCGGTTGCAATTAAGTTCAACCTATTTATAACAAACTTAGTTCCATCACTAACAGGGTCAAATGGGTTATCATACTCATTAGCTTCTTTCTTAGTAATATCCTTATGGAATGCAACTTCCTCAACCATATAAGGCTGGCTTCCTACACTATAGTCATCGCCAACAGACTCAGTAGCACCCACTCTTTTATAATCATTCTTATCGCCTATTCTAAGCCAGTCTTCCTTATTGTAAGACCCAAGCATTCCCGAAGAATGCACAGTTGTGATTGCAGGAAAAATTCTAAATGGTGTAAAATCTATCTCTTGAAAATATCCTATTGCAACATTTCTAACAAATGTTTCATTTATCTGGTCATACCATTCCATCTTAATTCCTCCTTAAAAAATCCTTATTTGTATTAGATGCTGAGTATTATTTGTCCCGTCAGCCGTTACTGCTTCCATAGCCATAGCAAAAGGAAATCCACCTTTTACAGGTTCATCTGCAACAGATGTTGTAGTATCAACAGTTGGATTATATTTCATCAAAAGCCCACTAACATTAGCTCCACCATCTATAGAAATAGGTGCAGAACAAGTTAAGTAATCGCCCACATTTAAGTTTTCCCCAGCTTTTACAACTACTTGAGCCGTTGTCTCACCATCTACGGCGGCAACACAAACATCGCCCACATTTTTGCCTACTTGATAAATAATTCCTAAGCAAGTCTCACCATCAGCATCACAAAGCCCAAAATCTGTTCCAAGAGCATAATACTCTTTTCCAGTTAAATCTGCCGCCGAGACAAAGTTAGTCAGTTCAATATTTCTATCCATTTCTTATTCCTCCTCTTAAACTAATTCAGGATTTTCTTTATAGAATTTAACAGTAGCATCAGCAAGGCTAAGTTTTTCATCTTTCATTATTTTATCAATGCCCTCTTTCACAAGAGTTTCTTTTTCATTTGCCCCACTTTTTCCTTGTGCCGCACTAAGGTCTTTTACCATCTTCTTTAGACCTTCTATTTTTCCAACAACCTCTTTAATCGCTTCTTCTTTCTGGACATCATAAGCCTTCATCAAAGTTTCCGCCATTTCCGTTCCTATCTTGGATGCAAAATCTTTCTTAAGGCTTTCTAATCTAAGATTTTCAGCTTTTTCAGTAGCTTCTTTTGCTTCCTTCTCAAGTTTCTCAAGTCTTTCCTTAACTTCTTTTGGAACATCCTTGAAGATATCCTTAGGTTCAGCTTTCTTAAGCTCTTCAAGTTCTTTTTTACTTTTCTCCAAATCCTTTTTCAAACTCTCAGCCTCAGAATTCTCAATTTCATAGCCATCTTTTGTTACCTTAACCTCAAAGTTATCAATCTTCAGACTTTCACCTTCTTTAGGCAAAAACCCCTTAAGTTCCTCTTTTACTACTTCTTGAACATCCGCCGAAGAAAGAATAAGGCTCGCAAATTTTACCTTATCACTCATAGTTTTTCCTCCATCTTTAATAATTATAAAGTTCTCTTTATTTATAGGGTTACCTGCAAGAGCAACCTCATAAATAGTAAGTTTTTTAAAATGTCTATTCACCATAGCCTCCTATAGAAAATCCCTTAATCACTCCTTCTCTAACATCCTTTTGAATTTCTGGGTCATCAATTTTACTTCTCATCAACCAAGTTCCTTCTTTTACTACCTTATCACCCAACTTAAAATCCGCAGGAGCTACATAGCTTTCAATTATAGAAACCTTATCCTTTGTCAAGAAGTGCTGATGCCTATAGGTTTGATTAAGGAAATCCTTATTAAATTTATAACATCCTTCCTTTATTGCCTCCTTTGAGAAGCTATCTCCTTCTCCATCCTTTTTATCAGGTTCAAGAACTATTCCAAAAACCTCTTTCCCGCTTTTTTCATCCTTTGCAATAATCTCTAATCCAAAATCTTTTTTAGGCGAAAATTCCCGTTTATAAAGTTCCTGAGCTTTTTGCTCAACTTCCTTATAGCCATATTGAGCTGCTCTTGTGATTGCCGCCCTAACTAATCCCGCATCGTATTTCCCAGTTTTTGGATTTTTAACAGGAAACTTTCTATCTCCATTCTCGTCAATCAAAAGAAAATAGTCTTTAGGATAAGTTCGTCTCTTTTTTTGAGTATCGTATGCTTTTCTTGTTTCTGCATTTATTGTAGCATTTGGCATTTAAACCTCCTCTTTTGGTAAATTCCCAATTTCCCTCAACATCGTTTCAAGCCTTGCATCAGGAGTAATCGCACCTTGAGATATTAACCTTGAAACATAAGAAGCAAGGTCTTTTAAGTTATCGTGATTTATCGGCGAATGAGTTATCTTTGGATAATCTTTCATTGCGTTATAAGTTGCTACCCTTTTTAAGACCTGCTCATTAAGGGTTGTTTCAAAGAGTTTTGCCCAACTTTCACAACTTGCCATAAAAATATCACTATGGGTTTGAGAACTATTTCTTGTGGCGGATGAAAAAGCTCCTTCACTCACAAAGTTCTCAAGCAAGCCCACACACATCTCAGTATTATAACGCTTGATAATTTCATCGGTTTTTATAGAAGATTGCTGACCTCTCAAAAGTTCTAAGTTCCACCCAAAAGGTAGAACAATACCTTCCTGCTCATCTTTTCTGATTGATGAAACAACTTCTTCAGCCCAATCTAATGTAGATGCCGCAAGTTCACTGTAGTTTGGATTTCCTTCTTGAGCCGCTGTAAAGTCAAAACCTTCAGGGGCAGTTAAAACAGGAAGTCCCGCAAGGTCTCTATCTGCACCAACCGCCTCAGCCGCCTCAATTGATTTTTTATAATAATAAGGTTTATAAATGTGGCGGAGTAGACTTTTACCAAATTTCCATCTTGTTGGAGTTAGTATCCGAAGATGCACACATTTATTATATGGTATCACACCCTTAACACCATATTGATGAATACCGATTTTATACCCCATATTTAATT
>JALTGF010000034.1 GCA_027077325.1 archaeon | reverse complement strand
CTTTTTTAATTATTGCATACGCCACAATTAAAACCGGATGCTCAGTAATCCCTGAAATTTGAAAATTCTCAAGAGCGCGCTGCGTAAACGCTCCATAATATGCTTCAGAGGGGACTTTTATGCTCCCTAATGAGTCCTTCTCGGTTCTAAATGATGCCATCTCAACTTAAATTTTAATTTTTGAAAGTCTTATATCGAACAACTTAGGTGTCTTCTTTCTTGTTTTTCTTGACTTGCTTTTTTTAGATCTCTTCCGATAGGTCCCTGCTAATTTTTTCTTTAGTGTTTCAAAGCTGTCGGTTCCTTGAAGTTTGTTACATTTATAGCATAAACATACCGAATTTGCTAGTGTCGTAGCCCCTCCTTTTGAGTATGCTCTTTTATGTCCTACTTGCATCTCAGAAAAACTAATTTTTTTACCACATGCTTCACATCTACCTTTTGCTCTTTCATAAAGGATCTGCCGTTCTCTTATTCCTAATGACCTCCTGCGTTTCCTTGCTGGTTTTCCGATATTTAATGGTTTTATGCCCCAATTAATAAGTTCTTTTCTTGGCATTATCTATTCACCTCATTTTCAAATAGCTTCTCTTCTTATTTAAAATATTGGTACTTGCGTAATTAATAATTTAACTAGAAATAGCATTATCTAACTATAGTAATACTCTCCTTTTTCTTTCTGCTCCCTGTCCAAAACAGAACCTTCTTTATTTGCGCGCGGTCTTTTTGTTTCCTCATCTCTTCGGAAAGTAATTCCCAGGTCCTTTAAGAAAAGGTTCATTCCCTCTTTCATGTCAAACGGCCCTTTTCCAACCCCGTATTTTCCGGATTCCCCCAGGAATGGCATCAGCCGGTCGGAAATGTAGTCAAGAAACATTATGTCGTGGTCAATCACAACTGCTGCTTTTTCTTTTAGTTCAATTTCCTTTCTTAGAATGTCTGCAACGTTAATCCTCTGCTCAACATCAAGGTGTGCTGATGGCTCGTCCAAAAGATAAAGATCAGCATCTTTGCTAAGGCAGGAAGCAATTGAAACCCTTTGCAATTCCCCGCCCGAGAGCTGGAACAATGTTTTTTCCATTAATTTCTCAAGCCCAAGTTTTGATATGAGCTTTTTTGAAACACCCTTAAGTGCAAGCATTACCAGCAAGTCCTCTTCCGGCTTTATGTACTGTGGTTTGTATGAAATCTTAATTTCCCTGCTAAATGAACCCTCATCCGCCTCTAAAGCTCCTGCGAGGATTTTCATAAATGTGGTTTTCCCAGTTGCGTTTGGACCGAGAATTCCGACAATTTCCTTATTGTAAATTTCTCCCTTTTGGGCTTCCAGTTGAAATTTTTCAAATTTTTTCTTTATGCCCTCAAAAGTTATGAGCGGCGTTGCCTTCCCTTTTCCGGTTGGTGCCTTTACAATAAATTTAAGTGGCTGGTCCCTAAACCTTATGTTTTCTTCGCGGAGATACCCCTTTAAGTATTCATTTATGCCCAGCCGGACTGACTTAGGAAAACTCACAATTCCATAGGCAGCTGGCTTCCCGTAAAATACCTGCACGCGATCTGCAAGGTAGTCTAAAACAATCAGGTCGTGCTCAACAAGAACAACTAGTTTTTCTTTTGCAAGTTTCCTTATTGTCTTTGCAATCCTCAATCGCTCTCTTACATCCAAATAACTGGATGGCTCATCAAAAAAGTAAACTTCTGCATCTTTCATAATTGTTGCGGCAATTGCTGTTTTTTGCAGTTCCCCACCTGAAATTTCTTTTATTGAAGTGTCCAAGCAGTTTAGCATTTCAAGTTCTCTTGTAATCTTCTCAAAAATGCCTCGCTCGTCTGCCTGTTTTAAAAGCTCGCGGACAGTCCCTTCAAAAACTTTTGGTATCTTGTCAACATCCTGTGGCTTGTATGCAATTTTCTTTTTGTCTATATCCTCAAAATAGGATTGAAGCTCTGAGCCAGCAAAAAACTTTTTAAGTTCTTCTTTTGTTGCTTCCCTTTCTTTTCCTAAATTTGGCTTTATTTGGTTTGAAAGGATTTTTATTGCGGTTGATTTTCCTGTGCCGTTTTGTCCAAGAATTCCTAAAACTTCTCCTTTTGAAGGTATTGGCGCTTTGTAAAGTGCAAATCCATTCTCTCCATATCGATGCAAGCAATTTTTATGAAGTTCCTCTGGCAGCGAAACTATTGTAATAGCACCTTTTGGGCACCTCTTAACGCAAATGCCACAGCCAATGCAAAGTTCCTCATTAATTATTGGTTTTCCGTCTTCTCCCAAAACAATGCACTCTTTCCCGGTCCTATTTACTGGGCAATCCTTAATAATAAGTCTAGTGCATTCTTCTGTTACTAAATCCTTGTCTATAACAGCAACTCTCATCTTACTTAGAATTAGTTTACTCAAATATAATACTTGTTTCTCCCTTCAACAATTCTGAGAAAAACTTTTCCAAAAGTTCTTTGTCAAAAACTCTGTTTCGGTCTTCCTTTGGGACTCTTACTTTGTAACTTTCTGTTTTATTAGGGCCATAAACAATATTAACTCCAATAAGTTTTGCTGGGAAAAGAACTTTTTGAATAAGTTCCTTGTTGTCAGGAGTTTCTTCAACAATTTTAATCTTCTTGTTTAGCATTTTTGATAGCTCTTTAATGAAGATCCCTCTGCGGCCAATCATCTGCCCGGCCATGCCTTTTGGAACCATAATAATTGTGAGATTTCCAATACCAAATGCTTTTTTGAACTCTGTCTTTTCAATTGCAGAGTATCTGTCACTCAATTTAGCTAGCGCCCTGGCTACTTCAACATCATGCAAACTAATCTCTCCATTGTCAAGTTTTGCCTGGCACCCTGCGCAAAGTATATCTGACCTTTGGCAAATCTTGCAAATTGGTGCTTTCATACTTACTCCGTTCTCCCCATACTATTTATATTTATTATCAATTATATATTTTTGGTAGGATGGCAAAATTAATTGGTTTAGTTGGAAAGCCAAATTGTGGAAAGAGCACATTCTTTAATGCGGCGACTCTTTCTAGTGTTCCCATTGCTTCGTACCCATTTACTACAATTAAGGCAAATCACGGGGTTGGCTATGTCAGGGTTGATTGTGTTTGCAAGGAATTCAATGTGAAGTGCAATCCCAAAAATTCTATATGTATAAATGGGCAGCGTTTTATCCCTGTTGAACTTTTAGATGTTGCTGGACTTGTCCCAGGCGCGCACGAAGGGAAAGGGCTTGGAAACCAATTTTTAGATGACCTAAGGCAGGCGGATGCTTTAATCCATATCGTAGATGCAGCCGGAGCGACCGATGCAGAGGGAAAGCCCTGCAAGCCCGGAGAGCACGACCCAAGCGAAGATGTCAAATTTTTGGAAAGGGAAATTGATCTCTGGTTTCTCTCCCTTTTAAAAAAGGACTGGAAAAAAATAAGTCGAGAGGTGCAACTTGCAAAAAAAGACATCTTGCGAGAACTTGCAAAGAGATTTTCTGGGTTGGGATTAAAAGAGCACCATATCTCAATTGCGGCAAAAAAAGCAAATTTGGACATTGAAAAGCCATCCTCTTGGTCTGATGGGGACTTGGAAAAATTTTCAACCGCATTACGAGAAGTTTCAAAGCCAATCCTAATATGCGCAAACAAATTTGACCTAAAAGAAGCCGAGAGTAACCTTGAAAAGCTGAAAATGGGCTCAAAAGTTATCCCTGCTGCGGCTGACTCTGAACTGGCGCTTAGGCGCGCTGACAAGGCAGGTCTTATAAGGTATGTCCCTGGTGACCCTGATTTTGAGATTGTAGGCCAAATTGATGAAAAACAGAAAAAAGCATTAGAATTTATAAGGGAAAATGTTCTGAAAAAACTTGGGAATACAGGTGTTCAGCAAACCTTAAACGCCGCTGCTCTTGAGCTCTTAAACTTAATTGTTGTCTATCCTGTTGAAGATGAAAACAAATTAACAGATAAGAATGGCAATGTTCTTCCAGATGCCTACTTAGTTCCAAAAGGAACAACAGTTAGAGAGTTTGCCTATAAAATTCATACTGATATTGGTGAGAACTTTATTTGTGGAATTGACGCACGCACTAAAATGAAACTTGGCGCAGATCACGAACTAAAAAATGGTGATGTTATCAAAATTTCCTATTCTAAGTAGCTAACCTTCTCCAGGGGGAGTTGGAAGTAAATCTATAAAGAATTCTGTAAGACCATAAAACAGAGGATAGAAAACAATAATTGCAATAAGCGTTGTCAAATCAAATGGAACAACTTCATAAACAATTGGTGTAACAACAATTGCAATGTATGAAACCTCCCTAACGCGCCCAACGACACTTACAATGCTCTCACCTTTTGCTGCGGCTCTTATTATAAGCACCCCATACAAAAGCACTAGAATGGATATTATTATCTTTCCTGTAAATAAAAGCGGATTTGGATTGTACTCAAATTTTATATAGGTTGTTCTAATCCATTCCACAGAAACCCAAAGGCCAGTAAATCCATTCTTTGCGGCATTCCCTAAACTTGTTTTTATTTTTTCCTGAAAATATTCACTACTCAACCAATTTATGTAAACTGGGACAAGGGCGTATCCTGTTGAAAAATCCTTGGTAATCGCAAAAAAAAGCGCAACAAACCTCCCTGAAACTTCCCTAAATCCGGGAGAGATTATGCTCATGCCTATATAAATACCAAGCAAAACCATTCCAAGAATCTTAATTACCCTTTTTGTTATTATTATGTCCTCATCCATTAAAATTAAATAAAAATTTTTTATTTAAGAACTTTGCCTATTGTTCAAAAATCTCTCCTGGTTTTTTGGGTTCAATATCGTGTTTTTTCATGAATTCTTTTAAATTTCCATAAATCCTCATAATCTCTTCAAATACGCTCTCTGAATAATATTTTTTAACAAGTTTTTCGTCTTTTTCAAGCATATGGCAAATCCATTCGAACTCGTGGACTACTTTGGTGTCCTTTTCATTCCACTTCCCTTTTATTTTTTCAAGCCAAGTTGCGTATGCAATTGCTGAAGAAACTCTAAGATATATTATCAACCTCTCTGGATCCTTTCCTAGCATTGCCAGAAAATAAATAAAACCGTCGTCCTCAGTTATTGTGCCTTCTTTTTTTAATATCCTAATGTATCTCGTTATGCTCTCATCAACTAAATTTTCAATCATTGCTTTTTTTGCTACTTTAAGGCTTTTTAATTCTTTATTTTCCTTTGTTTTAAAAATCCTATACGCTAAGAAGTCAGAATTCTCGGCTAGGTTTCTAAGGATCCCCAACTTTTGATCATCGTCAAGGTCTTTGCAAACTTTTCTAAAGTACTCAAGCGCCTTTGACTTGTAGATAAAATATTGCACCATGCTCTTATTTACCTTCCACGAAAGATTTGCAAAACGGTTATACGCATACGCCAGGTCTTCATACCTTTTTGTTTTTATTAGCATTGGAATTAGCCTTTTATGTAGGGCGTACGCTTCTTCATATGCTCCCGTATTGAATAGGTCCATCCCTAAAAGGTTTAAGTTACCATCTCGGAATTTTTCTAATTTTAGTTCTTTGAATCTAGTGTCAATATGTTTCCTAATTCTAATTGCTTCCTGAAATTCTCTCATCCCTTCAAGTGCTTTTGCAATGTCTTCATAGCAATGCAAAACACTTACCTCATCTTTAAGATCCAGCCATTCCTGAAGTGCTTTTTTAAAATACTCAAGGGACTCCTCATACTTTCCAACTTTATAGTAACATTTACCTGCATATCCATAAGCAGAAGCAAGTGCTTTTAAAATTGAATTATACTCTCTTAGAAGATGTGCATCTGGACTTCCCTCTCCAAAAGTAATTATCCTCTGTGAATACCTCTCTGTCTCTATTACTGGAATTACCTCTTCCCAAATTTCAATTGCTTGCTCAAAATCACCTTCTTTAGTAAGTGTTTTTGCTTTTACAAATTTTTCACTAATACTGTTGTCTAAACCCATACTCTAAAAGTGTATCAATTCTTATTAATCCTTTTTTATAAACTCGTACAATCTTTTTTGCTTCAAAATTTTGCTTTGTTTTATATATCCACCTATTGGCAGCCTTAACCTGCTTGAAATATCCTTTAAAGCTACTCCAATGGTTTCATATTTTCTCGGGCTATGCTTAAATGCATTCCTTACGTTCTCGCGAACCTGCCATACTCCCAATGGTATGGTGTACCCTTCATAAACCTCCCTAAAAACAACAACTCTTGCTTGTCTTTTCATTTTGTAAAGGCCTTCTAAAACTCCCAATCGCGATGCATAATAGCCGCCAGTTTCTTTTTCTGCGTACTTTGTTCTTCCTTGCCAGGGTTCGTATTCTTCTAAAATTTGTGGCTTCTTCAAATTAAATGCCCAATATGATCCTGGCGCCCATGCTTCAAAGTTTTCAAACTCCCATTTTCCTGGCATAAACAAAACTAGGAAATGATTGTCCATGTATTCAGATTCAAAAACTAAAAAATCATTAACTTCTGGATACTCTTTAATTTCCTGAATAATGTGTTTTCCAAGTATATCGTCAACGGCCGTGATTGACCATCTGGTTGGAACCAACTTCTTGTTTTGCTCCAAGCCAAGTGCCCCTGCACTAAGTATATCTTTTATTTTGTAAACATCTAAATTTAATGTATAAAGCTCAACTGTGGCTTCAGTTGCCTTTAACTCGTCTGTAACCACATACTCAACTTTTCTAGAAATTTTTGGATTTTCTGCAAGGCGCATTTTTTCAAGTGTGGCAGTAGGGCCAATTGGTGAGGTTATGTCAGAAAATTTAAAGTCGTAAAATGGCTTTCTCTTAAATTTTAGTTCAACATCTGTTGGCTTTTTTGCTAAAACTAACTCTTGATTTTCTTCCAAAAATCTTGTTTTTGAATAAACACTTTGCTTTCTCTTTGTCCTAATCACTGCGGCGCGCATTCCAAGCAACTGAAAATAATCTTTTCCAAACCACTCCTTTGGCTCAATAACTGCAGATGGTTCAACAATTCCCATTGGTCCAACGTTCACTCTTGGATATCCAACATGCCCAACAAAAATTGAACTGCTTGGCCCAAAAAACTCCTCTCCAACTTTTTGTAGCCTTGGCAAGGTCATTCTTGCAACTAGGGGGCATTTCTTTATGTCTTCTGGTGTGTGCCTAACTTTGCAAACAGGGCAAATATCTGGGGTTAAAACCATAAATATTAATTGGAAAGACTTCAATTTATTCTTATGGATTTTTACCAGAAAGTCCTAAATCTTACAAAGAAAATTCCACGCGGAAAAGTAACAACTTACGGGGAAATTGCCCGTGCGTTAAAGACAAGTCCGCGGGCAGTTGGCCAGGCGCTTAAAAGAAACAAAAAGCTGATTGTGATTCCTTGCCACAGAGTTGTCTGCGCAGATGGTTCATTAGGTGGTTATTCTCAGGGCCTTCAAAAGAAAATTTTTCTTTTAGAACATGAAGGCATCAAAATTAGAAATAAAAAAATTTCAAATTTTAGTAAAGTGCTATATAAAGTAACCGAAATATACAAATAGTAATATCAATACTACTGTCATCTACAATAAAATGAAAAAAATAACCAAACTCAAACTTTTCTTTTTGGGGTATCTTGATGAGAAAAGAGTAACTAAACTATTTAAGAAAATCAAACAAAAGTACCCAAATGCAGAAATATTAAAAGTGGATAGGAAGGAGATCCCTGCTGTTTTTAAAGTCAAGCGTGGCGTTAAAATGGGTGGGCTTATGGCTGCAATTAGTGTTTTGCTATTTTTCTTGCCTGGGACTCAACCAGTTGCAATAACCTTTGGAATGGGCACCCCTGCATATCTGACTAGTCAGTATATGGTCGAATATGAATCTGCAGTGCGTATCTTAAAAGATCATGAAAAATACGGAGATGTTCTTGGAATACGGCTTGAAGCGGATGATTCCGGAAATTTGAAATATATGTATATTCTGTATAACCCCATAAAATAAGACTCAATCTCTAAATTTTTGCAAAAGACCCGTATATCAAGAACTAAATGTTTTATGAAAAATCTAAATTGTTCTAGCAATCTTGACTATCTCTCCCGGCTCTAAATCAATCACCCTCTCTTGTGAAATCTCTCCCAGGCCCTTGATTAGTTTCTCAACCTCTTCTTTGCTTCCAATCTCGTGATATGAGTCAAGCAAGGCATTTCTAACTTTCTTGTTCTTGTGCTGAAACAAAGCGCGAACTATTGAGTCAAATTTTTCAGGCGGATTGAACTCCTTGGGGATTAGCTTAACAATTGTTGAATTCACTTCTGGAACTGGGTAATACTTCTCTTTTGGAACATCTTCAAGAAGCTTTACGTCTGCGCGCAGGGCACAGTTCACACTAAGCCGCGAATAGTCCTTAGTCCCCGGGCGCGCAGCCATCCTGACTGCAAACTCTTTTTGTAAACACAAAACTGCAAGTTTTATAGATGTATCCAGGATTTTAAAAACAAGCGGTGATGAAATTGAATATGGCACGTTTGAAAGAATTTTGTCGGCAGGCGGCCAATCAACTTCCAGGGCATCTGCAATTATAACTTCTGTGTTAGGTATTTTTTTAAGAATTTGCCCAAATTTTTGATCTTTTTCAATAACAATCACTTTTTTTGCGGCTTTTGAGAGCAATCTTGTTAAAGTTCCAATGCCGGGGCCGATCTCAAGAACCGTGTCTTCTTTAGAAACCTCTGCATATCCAACTTCACGCTTTAAAATTTCTTCATCAATTAAAAAGTGCTGGTCTAAAAATTTATTTGGAAAAATATTGTGCTTTTTTAATAGTTCTTTTATCTCCTCGGTGTTCATATCTATAGATTATTATGGGAAAAGCTATTTATAGATTAAATTCTAGTGCTAAAATATGAACAACATTAAAGTAGAAATCCTTAGTCTTTGGCGGAAACAATATGACTGCAAGTCAATAGAAAAAATTAGAAAGGCATACGCGGAACTTACTGAAAAAATAGCTAGTGAAGTTGGTTCGGAAACAATCGAAGTAGATGTTCATCTAGGAAAGAAAATCTAATTTTTCTTTTCGTTTCGTTCTTCGTCTGCAAACATTGGGACACCCACAAATAAATGGTACTTTATAGGTTTCCCTTTCTCATCTATGCCCTTCAGTTCCATTATTATCCTCTTAACAACTAACTTTTCTGGATCTGGCAATAGTGGAACGCGCTTTGCAATATCCTCAAAGCTTTCAAATGGCTTAGCATTCCTTACCTTCATTATGTCCCACATGTGTTTCTTCCCAACTCCTGGCAAAAGTTCGAGCCTATGTAACCTTGTTGTTAGTGGGCCGCACTCGTTAAAAAATCTCACAAATTTTTTTTCTTGTGCCTTTACAAGTTTTTCAAGAGCATACTCAAGTTCAACTTTTGCAGTTGAGGTTAAGTCATCATACTTTAATCGGCGGACGATGTGATGGATTTTCTCGCGAACACCTTTCCCAATGTATACGCGATCTCCTGCGCTGACTGAAAATCCTTCTCTTAAAACAACCTCTAGGAGTGAGTAGTACGCCTCTCCTAAAACTTCTGCAATTCTCCTCTCTCTCCTGTATCCTGGAATGTTCGAATCTACTTTCCCTTCCGGTAAGTAATCCAAAACAATGGCATATTCTTCTGTAGGCATCTAATCCTCCTTTTTCTTCTTAGAAGCCTTCTTTTTCTCTTTTTTAATTTCTGGTTCTTTTATGTATTTTTTTAAAATTTCAAGAATCTGGTTTATCTCTTCATCTGTCAAAATGAAATGTTCCTTGCTAAAAATTATCTTTACTTCGTCGGCATTTCTTGGCAGTAAATAGGTTAGCATGACTGCTTGTTTCCTATCAATTTTTTCCAAGCCCATAAGCTCATCTATGAGCTCCTTTGCTTCTTTTACAGATAATCTAGAGAATTGTATGCAATTTTCAAGTGTCAGATTTTGCTCGTAGCTTAGCTCCCCCTCCTTTTTTCTAGATTCAATTAACTCTTTAACTTCTGCTAAAGTAAGCGGGGTCTGGCTTATTAATCGTTTGCCTATCATCTTATTTTACCTCTGAAAGATGTTCTGTTCTTGCAATTATTTTTTTTGTGGTTTTCCCAACAGGTACCTCAACTATGTAAGCACGTCCACGCTTTTCAATAATTTTTCCCATTGCTCCTTGGAATCTTGGATGAGGCATTCCAGTATGAATTGCAGGATTAATATTTACCAGCACTTTCTGGTCTGTCTTAAAATCTTGCAATGTCTCCGCTATGGAAAAGTGGCCACCTTTTAATTTCTGCCTTGCTTTGCTCCTAAATCCTCTTGATCTTCTCATTAACCAATCCTCCCATCAATACTCTGTTCAATTTGAATATCCAGTTATATAAAGGTTTTCCTAGGGTATTTTGAGTGGTAGTAGGTAGTGTGAGTAATTTGAGCTATTGATTTTTTTATGGATGGGCATTAGGCGTTAGGCATTAGTTCAAACCTAACTTAAACAACTCATCAAACCGAACCGCCCAACGCCCGCTCAAATTGCTCGCCAACTCGTAATGCCTAATACCATGCCTTCATAGATACTTATTTAATTATCAAGATACACTTTCTCATATATGAAGCTCAATTTTATTGTTAAAAAAATCTCAGAAATGTCAGACAAAGAAGAAGGCAATTTAAATGGTTTTTATCTTTACAATTGTGACCTTGATCTCTACTATATGGAACCAAACTACATTGGCAACGAAACTGCGGCAATTTTCTTAAATGGGCGGTCGTTAAAAAAGGACTCTATTGTTGCTGCCTTGCTCTTCCAGAATGAAAAAGCGAGTAAACTTGAACTTGAAAAATTTAACATAGGCAAAATTTTAAAAATTTCCAGGGTTGATGTTTCAAAGACCTACCGGGGAAAAGGCATAGGAACTAAATTGTTTAAAAAATTCCTTGAATATACGGAAAAAAATATGCCTAAACCTTTTGTTCTGAAGATTGGGAAAGATGTGTTTAAGCACACCTCTAAGAAATTTGGTTTTGACGATTTTGGAAGCCGGTTTTATTTTTACAAATTGGTAAACAGCAACCATTAAATATGCATTATTGCACTATTATAATGAGGAGCTGCAGGACAACTGACTTCCGACTGCTTTTAGCAGGTTTGGGAGAGGAAAATCCCCCACCCTCAGCATGTGGCCAGTAATGGCAATGGCGAGAGCCGTTTTGTTGGTTAAAGAAACGAACGCCTGCGTGCCTATGCAATGAAGCCAAAGGCAGAGGTCGTGCGCAGATACGGTGAAACAAGCCAATAACACAGGGGTGCAAGCCAAATGTGCTGCTGATGACACGCTGAAGATGGCAGCCGGTATGGTGCTTAGTAGAATGTTGTCAGCCCTTTAAAATGGGCCTTCCCGTATCTCCCTAAGATCCGGGTTGAAAACAAAAGGGGATTTACTCGCAGCGCCTCTCCAAACTTTTACGGGAGCTCGTAATCAAATCTTGACCTCTCAAAAAATTTGTTCACTCCGCTGTACACAGCATTTTTAATCATTTTTTTGTCCCATTCAACTTTAATATCATCACCTGGTTTCACCCTTCTTTTTTTAAATTCATTAAAATTACTCAATAAGTCCTCAAACTCAACAGGTTTTTTAAAGTAGGGTGGCTTGCTTTTTGGAATGTGGTTGTCAACCCATATGGTGTGCACTCCGGATTTATCTTTATATAATGAACTTATACAGCTATATACTATGCTATCCCGCGCATCTCTACTAATTGGAATCACTATCCCTACGATCCATTCCCTTTTTTTACTAGTGTAAATGATAAGCCAGCCAAAAACTGCTTTTTTATTTTTTATTAAAATTCTTTCAGTTAATTCTGCGTATTTTTCTAATTGTGTTATGTATTTTTTCTTATTTTTTATTATGTAATACTCTCCAAAGTCTTTCATAATCCTTACTTCTCTAAGCTTGTATAATAACTTTATTAAACAAGCCCATCTATATTTATCCCAATTATGCAACTGCGTGATTCAAATGATAAGACAACCAATTGTTTCAGTGCTCGGTCATATAGACCATGGAAAAACAACATTGCTAGATCGGATCAGGGGCACCACGATTACTGCAAAAGAGGCAGGAGGAATCACACAGCATATTGGAGCAACAGAAGTTCCAATTGATGTTGTAAAAAAGATTTGTGGACCACTTTTGCTTAATCTTGATGTAAAGGTTACAATTCCTGGGCTACTTTTTATCGATACCCCTGGGCATGCTGCATTTACAAATCTAAGAAAACGGGGCGGTTCTATTTCAGATATCGGCGTTTTAATTGTAGATGTAAATGAGGGATTCAAACTCCAGACCTATGAAGCGCTAAAGATTTTACAAAGTTATAAAACTCCTTTTCTTGTTGTTGCAAACAAGATTGACCTAATCCCTGGCTGGAAATCAAATCCAAATCTACCTTTTTTAAAGTCCTTAAGGGACCAGCGAGAGGATGTCCAGCAAGTTCTTGACACAAAAATTTATGAAATTGTCGAAACCCTTTACCAAAAGGGGATGAGTTCCGAAAGATTTGACAGGGTAAAAGATTTTACAAAACAAGTTGCAGTCGTTCCTATAAGTGCTAAAACGGGAGAAGGTTTGCCTGAATTTTTAATGGTCCTTACGGGGCTTACCCAAAAGTATTTGGAAGAGCAATTAAAAACCGATGTTAGTGGTCCTGGAAAAGGCACTATACTTGAAGTTAAAAAGACAGAGGGGCTAGGAACTACAATTGATGTGATTATTTATGATGGTTCCATAAAGCGAGGTGATACGATTATAGTTGGAACAAGAGCAGAGCCAATTGTTACAAATATCAAGGCACTTCTAAAACCAAAGCCATTAAAGGAAATCAGAATTGGCAGCCAGTTTGATAATGTTGAAGAGGTCTATGCAGCAGCAGGCATAAAAATTGCGGCCCCTAACCTGGATGAAGCGCTTGCTGGCTCACCTGTGTATGTTGCTCAAAATCCAAGTGAAATTGAAAAATTAAAAAGCGAAATTAAAGAGGAAATTGGTGAGGTACAAATCCAGACCGGTCTAAAAGGCGTGATTGTAAAGGCAGACACTCTTGGCTCTTTAGAAGCCCTGGTTAAAATGCTAGAGGGAGAAAATATCCTAGTTAGAAAGGCCGGTTTTGGGGACGTAACGAGAAAAGACCTGGTTGAAGCAAGTGCGGTTAAAAAGGAGGATCCCTTGTTGGCTGCTATATTTGCATTTAATGTAAAAGTTCCTCCAGACGTTGAGAAAGAGGCGTCTGACCTGGACATTAATATTTTTTATGGGGACATTGTTTATGCGCTCATTGACAACTACAAGGAATGGGTAAAATCTGAAACTGAACAAACAAAGGAACAACTAATCAAAAAGGTCATATTGCCTGCACAAATACGCATTCTTCCTGGGTATGTCTTTAGGCAAAGCAAACCTGCAATAGTTGGCGTAGAAGTTGAAATAGGCACTCTTGTCTCAAAATGCGACCTAATGAATGAATCTGGAAATGTAGTTGGAAGTGTCAAGCAAGTTCAGGAA